>NZ_JBXWRD010000026.1:0-65616 GCF_059612725.1 Ruegeria sp. YKSF070
CAAACGTCAAATGGCTGCTCGGAGATCGCGGCTATGACGCCGACTGGTTCAGGGAAGCGTTGAAAGACAAAGGCATACGCGCCTGCATCCCCGGCCGGAAGCAACGCAAGACGCCGATCAAGTACGACAAGCGTCGCTACAAGCGGAGAAATCGCCCCTCTCGTGACATTGCTGCGCAATGCACTGCCGGGCAGTGATCGAGATCATGTTCGGCAGGCTCAAGGATTGGCGGCGTGTGGCGACCCGCTATGACCGCTGCCCCGAGGCGTTCCGATCGGCCTTCCCCTCGCGGCGACCGTCATCTATTGGTTATGAAGCCTTGAGGTGCCCCTAGCGACACCTCAAACATCAGGTCCGCCTGCCTACGCAGTGCTTCATGAGCCGCTGCAGTAAACCCACTGATCTTTTCCAAAGCATTCACTCGAAATCCGGCGCAGTATGTCGAGCCTTGGGTGTTTGCGCGGTGGGATGCCATATCGCGAATCCACCGAAGCGCAGCCCCTGACCGCGTCAACAAGCAAAGGGTTGTAGGTATCGAATCCCTGCTCGACGGTCGTCTCGGTTGCGAAGATCGCACTGGACCGCTGTACGTGGATCACATGGAAAACCTTATTCTAATAGGCCTTGCGGGCCGTGGGGCACACCGGTTCACCGATCTCGGATCGCGACGCGTCGAGTGTGATCAAGCTGACAGAAGCAGGGGAGAGAACTGTGTTACGCTACGTCAGAGGTGGCCTGCCGTCACCTCGAGGGTGGAGGAAAGCAAGATGACCAAGATCAACACAATGGACAACGGTTGCGTGTCAGTTGATGAGGCACTGATCGCAGACTTGGAGGCGTCATTGCGGGGTGACGTTTCGAGGCCCGGGACCCCTGGCTATGAGAGCGCCCGGACCATCTGGAACGCGATGGTCGACCGCAATCCGGGGCTGGTCATCCACGCGCGAGGGGCGAGCGATGTGCAGCATGCCGTGAGGTTCGCCCGCAAGAACAACCTCGTGATGTCCATAAGGTCCGGCGGTCACCAGATCGCTGGTCATGCGGTTGTCGATGGTGCCTTGCTGCTTGATCTTTCCGGGATGACATCGGTCGGTGTCGATCCCCTTGCCAAGACTGCGCGCGTCGAACCCGGTGCCCTGCTGAGCGACGTCGACAAGGAGAGTCAGGCCTATGGCCTGATCCTTCCGGTGGGGATCAACTCGACAACGGGAATTGCCGGTTTGACCTTGGGCGGCGGCTTTGGCTGGACGACGCGCAAGTTCGGCATGACCATCGACAACCTGTTGTCGGCCGAAGTTGTCACGGCAGATGGCGACATCATCACCTGTAGCAACAGCCATAACGCGGATCTCTTCTGGGCGTTGCGGGGGGGCGGCGGCAATTTCGGCGTCGTGACCGCCTTTCATTTCAGACTGCACGCGCTCGGACCCGAAGTGATGTCGGGGTTGATCGTACACCCGATCGAAGACGCGGTCTCGCTCCTGAATGAACTGCCCTCGATCACGGATACCGCAGATGATGGGCTGACCATATGGACGGTGATGCGCAAGGCGCCCCCGCTGCCCTTCCTCCCCGAAGAGTGGCATGGCAAGGAGGTTCTGATTTTCGCCGCCTGTTATGCGGGCGATATGGCCGAAGGAGAAAAGGCGATGGCGGGCCTGCGTTCTCTGGGCAATCCGATCGTCGATGTCATCGGTCCGCATCCCTTTGTCGGCTGGCAGGCCGCGTTTGATCCGTTGCTGACCCCGGGCGAGCGGAACTATTGGAAAAGTCACGATTTCGCAAGTTTGTCACCCGAGGCGATCGAGGTACTGGTCGCTGCTATTGGCGATCTGCCGGACCCGCAATCCGAAGTGTTCATCGCGCATGTCGGCGGAGCGATGGCACGTGTTGCACCAAGTGAGACGGCCTACCCGGAACGCTCGGCGCATTTCATCATGAACGTGCATACCCGTTGGAGTACGGCGGACAAGGACGATTTCTGCATCGGCTGGGCGCGCAAGCTGTTCGAAGACATGCGACCCTATTCGACGGGCAGCGCCTATGTGAACTTCATGCCAGAGGACGAGGTCGACCGTGTCGACAACGTCTATGGCGCCAACATGAAACGCTTGTCCGAGGTCAAGGCGAAATACGACCCCGATAATTTCTTTCGCTGCAATCATAATATTCGTCCTTCGGAAAACGTTGCCGCGGCGGAATAGCCTGACCTCTTTCAGGCCCGCAAACTCCGGAAACCGATGGTTCCGGCTTTCCGGGATTTGGCGTCGACCCACGGGTCGGCGCCTCTTTGGCCCACCCCGGATGCCGAAGACGGGTGCGATCTGCCGGGGCCTCTCTCCGGCGGGCCGTAATTTTTGTCCTGGCGTGTCGGGTGCTGTTGCGGAGGAAACCTGTCGTCTTGATCGGGGATCAGTAAATCAGCATGGTATCTGGCATGGATCTTGAGATCGACAAATGGCTGAACGGTCTGGGCTTGAGCCAGTACATTGATGCGTTTCGCGAGAACGATGTCGACAGTAGGATCGTGCCGCTTCTGACCAACGATGATCTGAAGGAGCTGGGCGTCAGCCTGGGGCACCGAAAACTGATCCTTGCCGCGATCCAGGGACTGTCGAGCGCATCCGCGACCCCCAAGACCCCTTCTGCTGAGGCGGGAGGTGATACAGGCGCGAGCGAAACCGGGGTCTCAGGCAGCGGTGCCGGCGCCACCGACAAGCCGGCCAGCGTGGCGGCTGCCGAGCGCAGGCATCTGACGGTACTCTTTACCGACCTCGTCGGCTCGACCGAACTGACCAATCGCCTCGACCCCGAAGACATGCGCGCCCTGCTTCAACGATACCAGGACGCGGTCGCGGGAGCGGCCAGTCGATATGGCGGATATGTTGCCAAGTATCTGGGCGACGGGTTGCTGATCTTCTTCGGATGGCCGCGTGCCTACGAAGACCATGCGGTACGTGCGATCAAGGCCGGTTTGGATGCGGTTCAGCGGGTGAGCGAACAGCACACCCCGGACGGGCAGCTCTTGTCCATTCGTATTGGCGTTGCCAGCGGCGAAGTCGTAGTCGGCGATACCATAGGCGAGAACACCTATGAGGAAGGCGCGATGACAGGGCCGACCCTGAACCTTGCCGCGCGCATACAGGAACACGCCCCGCCCAATACCATCGTCTTGCCCGAAGAGGGCACGGAGGCGTCGCTTCATCATATTTTCGAGTTCGAGCGGCTTGGCGAAAAGCATCTGAAGGGTTTCTCTTCACCGCGTGCTCTCTTGCAGGTCAAGGCCGAGCGCAATGCAGAGAGCCGGTTTCGCGCAGCCCATGGCGAAGACCTGTCCAGCATTCTCGTAGGGCGCACGCTTGAAACCGGGATACTCAAACAAGCATGGCAGCACGCAAAGGGTGGCAAGGGCGAAGTCGTCCTGCTCTCGGGCGAAGCCGGGATCGGCAAGTCGCGGATCACCGAAGATTTCCTGTCGGACAGCGCTATCCTCGAACAGGCCGATATCATCCGGCTGAACTGTTCTCCTTACCTGACCGGCAGTCCGTTCCATCCAGTTACCGAACGCATTTCACGGGACGCGGGTATCGCCCCCGACTTCGACGATGACCGGATACTAGAGCATGTAAGAGTGATGCTGGAGGCAAGACCGGGACTGGATTGGCAAAAGGTGCTGCCGGTGTTCGCGGCGTTGGTGGCACCACGCAGCAAGGTCGCGCGGGATGTGCTGGCGATGTCGCCGCAAGAGCAACGGGACCTCACCATTCAGACGCTGATCAACACGGTGAAGGTCCGGTCCAATGTGCGACCGGTCATCCTGTTTGTCGAGGATGCACATTGGATCGATGCCTCGACCAACGCGCTTCTTGATCGTTTCAAGGAGATTTGCTTTGACCTGCCCATGATGATCCTGATCACGCATCGGCCGGAATGGTCCCTTGATCGGACCGAGGGCGACGCGCATGTCCAGACGCTCCAGTTGCGCCGGTTCGAAGCGGATCAGGTCGCGGAACTGGTTCGGAACGTCTCGGGGCGGGAACCCGACCGGGAACTGATCGAAATGATCATCGAAAAGACCGATGGCGTGCCGCTTTTTGTCGAGGAACTGACCCGCGCGATCGGGGCCTCTGGCAGCACCGGCAATCTGTCTGTCCCGTCGTCGCTGAAGGGGGCGCTGATGGCGCGGCTGGATGCGGTTTCACAGGACGCAAAACAGGTCGCCTTGGCCGGGTCGGTGATCGGTCGCGAATTCGAACCTGCGCTGCTGACCGCATCGATCGACGACGCGCAGATCGACATACCTGCTTGTCTTCAGGAATTGCGCAGATCCGGGTTGATCTTCGAGAGCGGCCACAGTCGCGGGAACTACGTGTTCCGACATGCCCTGATCCGCGATACCGCTTATCAGTCGATGCTTGCCGCGACCCGCCGGCAACAGCATGCGCGGGTGGCCAAGGCATTGTCGCGATTGCGATATGCAGAGATCGAGCGCCAGCCGGAACTGGTCGCCCGCCATTTCACCGAAGCGGAAGACTGGCCGTCTGCCTTTGAACGGTGGCGATCCGCGACCGAACTGGCATTGGCCCGTTCGGCAAGTCGCGAGGCGATGTCGAACGCCAAAGAAACCCTGAAAGCGGCGCGGCACCTCGGCGGTGACGACACCGAAGAAGTCATTCGGGCAAAGATCCTCATCGGGCGCAGCTATGACAGCGCCGGTCATCTGCCCGATTGCATCGCGGTTCTTGAAGAGGCCTGGAACACGTCGCGGGCGATCCGGCATCCCGAGCTTGCCGCCGACGCCGCGAACCATTTTGCCGATACGGCGATGATGGCCAGCGACAAGCATGACAAGGCGATCCTTTTCTGCAATCAGGCGCTTAAGGACCTGCCAGAACAGGACGAAAGACGCCGTGTCGGGCTGCTGAGCCAACTTGCCCGTGCCTATATGTTCACTGGAGATTTCGAGAAAAGCGGCACATTCGGACGCGAAGCCATGGAACTTGCCGCCCAACTTGGTGACCACAAGGCTCAGTTTTCGGTGATGATGGCGCGCTATGGTTCACCTTTTGTCGCTCGCAGCAAGATCGAAAAGAAACATTGGCGCGACAACCTCAATGCCATGCGCCGCGTCGCTGAAAAGCTGGGGAACATTGATCAAGGGCGCGACCGAACACTGAGTTTGTTTGTCGGCGCCGAGATGGTGGACCGGCAATTGCTGGATCATTCTCTGGAATTGTTGACCGAGATCTCGGAGAAGGAAAATCACCTCCAACTCTATTGGGTGCAGGTTCATGCCCGCGCGATGGTTTCGATCCTGGACGGTGATTTCGAGTTGGCGGAGCGATATGCGAACGAGGCGGTGAAGATCGGTCGCCATACCCACGGCGAGCATGTCGAAGGCGTCTTTGGCGTGCAGATGTTCACCATTCGCCGCGAACAAAGCAGGCTTCACGAAGTGGCGCCAGTCATGAAGCGCCTGATGTCGGAAAGACCGGAAGACACGACATGGCAACCCGGCTTTGGGGTCATCGCTGCTGAATTGGGCTTCAAAGATGCGGCTGAGCGCATTCTGAATGACCTCGCCCAAACCGGGTTTGAACTGCCGCATGATGCGATGTATTCGACGACTCTTGCGTATCTTGCGGATATTTGCGTGGCGGTCGGGCAGGAGGAGCATGCCCAGACCGTCTATGACAAGCTTTTGCCCTATGAACAGCTGACGATAACAGCGGGTGCGGCGACGGTTTGCGCCGGGGCCGCCGCGCGACGGCTGGGCAATCTTGCCGCGTTGATGGGCGACTGGAATGCTTCCGACCACATGTTCGAAACCGCCATAGATATCGATACCCGGATGAAGGCCCCCCCGTGGATTGCGCACAGCAAGGCCGCCTATTCGGCGGCACTGCGGCGTCGCGGACGAAAAGAGGACATGAAGCGGGCCTTGCAACTAGAGGCGGAAGCGTTGGCAACAGCACAAAAAATGGGTATGGTTTCCCTAAGGGGCAAGCTTGAAACCTCGGCGATCTAAGACCGAAATGCCCGTTTTGGGAGGATTTGATGCCAAGATTTATTATTGAGAGGAACTTTGCCGAAAAGCTGGAGGTCGACGACGAAGCAAAGAAGCACATCAAGTCGATCAACGACGAGGAAGGCGTCGAGTGGATCTTTTCGTTTCTGAGCGCAGATAAGCGGAAAACCTATTGTCTTTACGAGGCTCCGGACGAGGAGAGCCTACGCAAAGCGGCGGAAAGGTTGAGCATTCCAGCAGATGTTATCACACCGGTCGACAGGCTCGATCCAGGCATCTTCGCCTGATCTTTGTCGCAATGTCCGCGACAACATGTCGGGGCCGGGGCAATTTGCGGTCAGGCGCCGGGCATTGCGCGCCAACAGACCCGGCATGAACCGTGCCGCCTGATTGTCCCCTCCATCCGGTCAGTGGCCTTTCAGCGCGATGACCCCGGCTTAGCCTGATCCGGGCTTTGTCTGAATCCATATCGTCTTTGTCTGAAGGTATTGTTCAAGTGCCTCGGTGCCGTTGTCCCGCGCCATCGACCCTGACTGCTTATATCCGCCGAACGGCGTCTTGATGTCTCCTTCGGAGAAACCATTGACCGATACCGTACCGCATGGAAGCGACCGGGCGAAATTTATCGCGCGGTCGATGTCCTTGGTAAAAACGGTGGCATGCAATCCGTAGTCGGTATCCCGTGCAATCGCCAACGCCTCTTCCGGCGTTGCGACAGGCATGATGCCCAGAACCGGACCGAAGATCTCGTCGCGTGCGATCTTCATGCCGGGTGACACGTTCCGGAACACCGTCGGTTCGATGAAATAGCCGGGCAGCTCACTGTTGCCGCCCATGATTTTGTCCGCGCCCTCGTCCACACCGCTCTGGATAAAGGACAGTACCGTTTCCTTGTGATCCTTCGTGATCATCGAGCCGATATCCGTCGCAGGGTCCAGCGGATCCCCAAGGGTGAAGGACCGAACGCGCTCCACCATGCGGGTCGTGAACTCTTCTACCAGCGGGGCCGCGATCAACTGGCGCATGTTTGCCGAACAGTTCTGGCCGCCGTTCCAGAAGGCCGACATTGCCGCGTGTTCGATCAACTCGTCGTCGATTGCTGCATCTGCGAGCACGATGAAGGGGCTTTTGCCGCCCATCTCGAGCCCCACGCCCTTGAGGTTGCTGTCGCCGGAATACCGCATGAACATGCGTCCCACCTCGGTCGAGCCGGTAAAGGAAACCGTGTCGATGTCGTTGTGCAGGCCGATTGCTGCCCCTGCGGTTTCGCCAAAACCCGGCACGATGTTGATGACGCCTTCCGGCACCCCCGCCTGCTGCATCAGTTCCGCAAGGCGGATTGCCGTCAGTGGCGTTTGTTCGGCGGGCTTGATCACGGCCGAGCAGCCGACCGCCAGCGCGGGCGCGATCTTCCAGGCTGCCATCACAAGCGGGAAGTTCCACGGCAGCACCGCCCCCGCGACACCAGCGGGTTCACGAGTGATCAGAGCCATGGCTCCCGGTCCGGTCGGAGCAATCTTGCCAAATGTCTTGTCGGCCAGTTCGGCGTACCACTGGAAGAACTTCGGCACCTCGCCACCGATTTCCTCCATACAGTCGTTGATGGTCTTGCCCGTATCAAGGCTTTCCAGAACCGCCAGTTCGTGGACGTGTTCGCGAACCAGTTGCGCGACCTTCAGCAGAACCTGTTTGCGTTCTTCGGGCTCCGCGCGCGACCATGTGCCCGCGTCGAAAACACGCCGCGCCGCCACCACCGCGCGGTCGACATCGGCGGCCTTGCAATGCGCCACCTCCGCCAGAACCTGACCGGTCGCCGGGTTGGTGGTTTCGAATTTTCCACCATCTGCCGCGTCACAGAAGGTGCCATCGATGAAGGCCCGCCCGTTTGGTGTCAGTTTGCTGGCGATTGCCTGAAATTCGGCATGCGAAAGCGTCATCTGGGTCTCCTTCGGATTAGGTACGCAGGCTGCGCGCAAAAGTGCGAATGTCGTTCAGCAGCATCTCGGGCTCTTCCATTGCGGCGAAATGGCCGCCGCGCGGCATCTCGGTCCATTGGGTGATGTTGTAGATGCGCTCGGCATAGGACCGGGGCGGCCAGCGCAACATCTCGGCCGGAAAAACGGCGCAGGCGGTCGGCACCTCGACCCGCTTGCCCTCGGGCGACAGGATCCGCCCGCCTTCCTCGCGCCGTCCGTAATAGATCCACGAGGCGGTGTTGAACGACCGTGTCACGATATAGATCATGATGTTGGTGAGCAGTTCGTCCTTGCTGTGGGCGTCCTCGATGCGGCCCACGGGCACGTCGGACCAGTCGTGAAATTTCTCGATCAACCAGGCCGCGATGCCCACTGGGCTGTCCATCATCGCATAGCTGAGCGTCTGGGGGCGCGTTGCCTGTTGCGTACGGTAGCCGTTCTGCATGATCTGATCGGCATCGAATTGTCGGGCCCAGGCGGTTTCCTCGGGTGTCCGGGGGCCATCGGGGTGGCGCATGGTCAGAACATTGATGTGGATCGCCTGGCAGGCGGGGGCATGTTCATATCCAAGCCAGGAACAGATTGCACCGCCCCAGTCTCCTCCCTGAGCAAGATAGCTGTCAAAGCCAAGCCTTTCGGTCATCAGTCGGTTGAGAACGCTGGCCATCCTGCGTGGACCGAAGGGGCGTGGCGGGCGCCCGGAAAAGCCGAAGCCCGGCAACGACGGGGCGATCACGGTAAACGCGTCATCAACACAGCCTCCAAAGCGTTCCGGATGCGCCAGCGGTTCGATCAGGCTCAGGAACTCGGCGACCGAGCCAGGCCAACCATGGCTGATCATCAGGGGCATCGGGTTTTGGCCGCTTCCGATCTCATGAATGAAATGCAGGTCGATCCCGTCGACCTTGGTCTTGAACTGAGGAAAGGCGTTCAGCCGGGCCTCCTGCTCGCGCCAGTCGAACTCCTCGATCCAATAGTCGCAAAGCTGTTTCATGTAGTCGAGGTTGGTGCCGTAATCCCAACCGCCGTCATCGGGCATTTCGTGCCAAGGGTATTGCGCGACGCGAGATCGTATCTGCGCCAGCACCTCATCAGGAACATGGCATTCAAAGCTGCAAACCGACTTCTCAGTGTCCGAACGATCTTTCAAAACGGGGTCCCCGATCTTCCTGGCCATGAGCCAATCCCTCGCCAGTTAACTGACTTGGTCGCGCTACGGCGAGAGACAGGTGACGAAATTCGAAGGGACAGATCGCGGTCGGCCTACAACAGCTCTTTCACTTCGGCCGCGATGATCTCGACACCGGCGTCCAGTTTCGACACCGGAACATAGGCAAAGCCGAGCCGGAAACTGCAGCGGTCATTCATGCTGAGATAGTAGTCCTGTCCGCGGTCGACCAGCACGCCCCTGGAGCGTAATCGCAGGGCAAGCTCGGAGGCGTCGAACCCTTGTGGCCCCGTCAACCAGAACGAGGTTCCACCCTTGGAATCGGTGCGGCGCAACATGTCCAGATGCCGGGTGATCGCCCGGTTCATGGCGTGCCAGCGCTTGTTATAGCGCCGCTCGATATTGCGCAGATGGGAATCGTAATGGCCAAGCTGAAAGAACAGCGCGACGATCTCCTGCACGATGGTCGGCGGATGGCGCATCATAACGCCGCGCGCGATGCGGGCTTCACGGATGATGTCCCGATGCGCCACTATGAAGCCAAGACGAATGCCCGGCGAAACGGTCTTGGACAGACTACCCACATAGATCACGCGCCCGGTCCGATCCATGGCCCGCATGGACGGTGAGGACGCGGCGACATAGTTCATTTCCGCCTCGTAATCGTCCTCGATGATCAGAAAGTCCTTGGCTACCGCTGCTTCCAATAGCGCCTCGCGTCGTTTCTGGCTCATTGTGACCATGGTGGGAAACTGGTGGCTTGGCGTGGTAAAGACCAACTGGCAGCCTGCGGGGATGGCATCTGGGACGATGCCGTCATCATCGACCTCCACACCGATCAATTCGCTTCCCGCTAGCCGAAAGGCATTGCGGGCACCGAAGAACCCGGGGTCTTCGAGGGCTATCGGCTTGCCGGACCGGGCAAAGATGGTGCCCAGGATGTAGAGCGCGTTTTGCGACCCCAAGGTGATCAGGATCTCGTCGTCATCCGCATAAATGCCGCGTGTGTTCAGCAACCGCTGGCGCAACTGCTGGATCAGCCTTGGGCTGTCGCTTTCGACGGAATCGCTGGCCCAGATCGGCATCTGCTTGCGGCCAAGCGCCTGACGCGTGCATTCCCGCCAGCCATCGACCGGGAACAGGTCCGGGTCGATCTGGTTGTAGATGAAGGGGTAGGGATATTTGTGCCAGTCCAGCGGATTGACCACGGGCATCAGGTTGCCGGGTTGGAACGTCACCGGACAAGACACCGGCTGACAGTCGTTCTGGTATTCCCTGGACTGAGCCTTTTGCAGGGCCGCCGTCTGTGGAGCCACGAAATACCCGGAGCGGTCGCGCGACACCAGGAGTTCGAGGTCGACCAGCCGGTTATAGGCGGCGAACACCGTGTTGCGTGAAACGCCAAGTTGTTCGGCCAGGTCCCGGCAAGAGGGCAGAGGGCGGTCATGGGCAAGGGATTCAGACGTGATCGCGGCGCTGATCATCTCGCAAATCTGGTCCCGCAGGCTCAGGGGTGATTTTTCGGGCAGCTTCAGGAATTTTGGTGTCGCTGATGCCAATCGCTGTCCTTTCGTCCTGTCTCCTTGATCGGTTCGAACCATAGAGCCTGCCGGGACAGCCTGTCAGGTTCTATCCGATCTGTCCCTTTCTTTCAGACGATCTGTCACTTTCTTTGGGTCGAACCGCCGTGAAAGATGAGCCCAACAACAAAAACTTTCGACGGGAGCGACAATGATGAGACTGAAGACCCTAGGAAAGGTATTCTGCCTGGCCAGTGCCATGGCGCTGTCGGCCGGTGGGGCCAGTGCCGAGAAGGTTCTGAAACTGGGAACCGTCGGCTTTATCGGCATGCCAATCGGTGACGCCATCGATCAAGCACTGATCCCGACACTGGCAGAGGTTTCGGGTGGCAAGCTGAAGATCGAACCGCATTACCGCAAGTCGCTTTGCAGCGAGCAGAGCTGTGGCGAGCAGGCCAATCAGGGCCTGTTGGCGCTGTGGACCAGTTCGACAGCGAATTTCGGCAACTTTGGCACCGCCCTGGCCATCTTCGACCTGCCGTATATCTTCAAGAGCATCGAGGATGCCGACCGTATCTCGTCGGAATGGCTGGCCGAACAGCAATGCCAGATTGCGGCCGACGAGGCGGGGCATGTCTGCTTGACCGTCTATTCCTCTGGCGGTTTCCGGCAGCTCGGGAATGCCCATGGCCCGGTTCATGTGCCCGGTGACATGGAAGGCATCAAATGGCGCGTCACCAAGAGTCCGATCGAATACACGCTGGTCAAGAACTGGGGGGCGGTCCCGGTGCCCTATGATTGGGCGCAGCTGTACCAGGGGCTGCAAACCGGCGTCGTCTCGGGTCAGTATGTCGCTACACCCTGGCAGCACGTCGCCAAGCTGCACGAGGTCGCGCCCTATTTCACCGAGATCGGTGGGTCATGGTCGGGCAATCAGCTCTCCATCGACAAGCGCCAGTATGACGCGCTGACTGACGAAGAGAAGGCGTGGCTGCATACCGCAGCGAAAGCCTTTGGCCAGAAGGTGCAGGAACTCGACCGTGCCTGGGTCGAGGCGGGCGAGACCGAAATCAAGAAAACCGCCAAGGAATGGTATGTCCCGACGGAAGAGGAACTGACCCAGTGGCGCGCCGGGGCCATCGACGCCTGGCTGAACGCCAAGGGTACATATGATCCCGCCACCGCCCGCCGCGTTCTGGAAGAGCAGGGCATGACCGGCTTTATCGCGCAACTCGAGGAAGCCGGCGCACTCTAGGCGAACCGGCAGGACAAACAGGCAAAGATGGCGCGGAGACCCTTCGCGCCATCAATGTCTAGGGGTGGGTAGGAAAACTGGATGCAAAGCGTATTGCTTCTGATCATTTTGGTTGTGCTGATCATGCTGGGGGCGCCGGTCGGCTTTACCATGATCCTGATCCCGGTGGTCTATATCCTGATCACCGATGCCGCGCCGATGATCCTGATCCCCAGCCAGATGTTCAGCGCCATCGACTCGGTTCCCCTGACAGCGATCCCCTTCTTCATGCTGACGGGCGAGTTGATGACCTCGGCCACCATCACCGACCGGCTCGTGGATTTGAGTCAGCGGATCATTGGGCGAATGCGCGGCAGCATGGCCCAGGCCAATGTGCTGGTCAGCATGTTCTTTGCCGGAATGAACGGTTCGGTCGTGGCCGACACGGCGACGGTCGGTTCGCTTCTGGTGCCGGGGATGAAGAAGGCGGGATACCCGCCCGAATTCGCCGCCGCCATCACCGCCGTCAGTTCGACCATCGGCGGTATCATCCCGCCCTCGATCATGATGATCGTGCTGGCCAATGCCGGTGGTATCTCGGTGGGCGCGCTGTTCGCGGGCGGGATCGTTCCGGGGCTGATGATCGGCGGGCTGCTGATGGCGATCAACTACGTCATCGCGCGACGAAATAATTTCGAACGCAGTGATGAGCCGTTCAGCCTGAAGGGCATCGCCATCGCCGGCTACAAATCCTCGTTCGCACTATTGATCCCGCTGGTGCTGGTCGGTTCTGTCGTGTTCGGCATCGCCGGTGTTGTCGAGGCGGGTGCTTTGACGGCCACCATCGCGCTGTTCGTGGGACTTTTCATCTATCGCACCATCACCTGGAGCAACTGCAAGAGCGCCTTTGTGCGTGCCTTTCGCAATTCGGCCATGGTGTTCATCATCATCGCCGCTTCTGGCCCGTTCAGCTGGCTGCTCACGTCACTGGGCGCCATCGGCCAGTTGGAACAGTGGTTGCTGGGCTATACCTATAATCCGCTGGTCTTTGCGCTGGTTCTGGTTCTGTTCATCTGCCTACTGGGCATGGTGATGGATTCTGCCGCCAACATCATCGTCGTGGGGCCGGTTCTGGTCGATGTCATGGTCCAGGCTGGGTATCCCGATGTGCAGGCGGCGCTTGTCGTGGTGGTCGGGTTCCTGATCGGGTCCGTCACCCCGCCGGTGGGTGTTGCCTTCTTTACCGCCGGGGCCATCGCAGAGGTCCGGCTGGAAAAGGTTGCCATCGCAATGCTGCCCTATCTGGCTGCGCTGTTCGCGCTGCTGTTCGTGTTGATCGTGGTGCCGGGCTTTACCATGTATTTGCCGCGCGCCCTGGGTTTTGCGGGTTGAGAAAGGGAGAGCCGATGATCGCCGCCATCCGTTTCGTCGACAGCATCGTCAGAAAGATTTTGACAGCCTTTTGCGCAGTTTTGCTTTTGGCCATGGTGGCCTTTACCGTCTACTCGGTCGTCATGCGCTATGTCTTCAAGGACCCACCGATCTGGGGGGACCTGCTGACGGTTCTCAGCAATATCTGGCTGGTCTTCTTTGCGCTTGCGCTGACCGTGCGTGACAAGGATCACATCGCGCTTGACCTGATCTACGACTGGTTGCCCGGCAAGGTCGCATTTGCGATCCGGCAATTCTGGAGCGCGATCATCTTCTGCCTTGGGCTTGTCATGATCGTCTGGGGCATCGAGGCAGTACAGACAATGGGCGGAAAATATTGGGAAATGTGGTACTTCGCCTGGGAGGACGGCGGCATCGTCTTCAAACCCAATTACATGCCCAAGAAATATGCCGTCGCAATCGTGCCGATCTCGGGCGTTCTCGTCTGCGCAGCAGCAATCGCGTCGATCATCGAGGACAGCTTGCGCCTGCGACGCGGAAACTGAGCGCGGTTCAAGCAGCTGGATGTGGCCAACCAGCACCGCACGCCGCACGTGACGATCACGCGCGACACCTGAAGGCCGGGATGCTGTCAAAGTCAGGAGCCGCTGACGCGGCGCGGTCGCATTTTTTCCGATGATGCCTTGTGTAACAACGCTACCAGTTGCGGTCCGAACCCGTTAGGCCGCCACCGGCTTTCTGACCGGGGCAGGGCGCCGTCTCTGCTCGTTTCAGCATCAACTCTTGATATCCGAGGCTCGGGGTCGCCGTCTTTCGGCGGGCAATCCGGGATAATTTGAGACTGTGGGGTACGGCGCGTGATCTCCCGGTATGGTGTCGGCGGGGTGTCTTTCGCAGGCTTTGGCGATGCCGGCAGGGCCGGTCGACAGACAACTGGGAGGACGACATGACAACGAAGACATCCGCGGTGGCCTCCGCGATCCTCGCTGCCGGTGCCTTGTATGGGCAGGTGGTTGTGGCCGATCAGGACCCGATCAGGATCGGGTTGCTGGTCACACAGGAAGGGACGTTTGCCAAAGCTGGCTCCGATGGCATTCGCGGATTCGAACTGGCCCTGCGTCAGGCGGATTCCATGGCCGGCGGGCGGGCAATCGAATGGGTGCTTGGGCCGACCGATGGCAAGCCAGACACCGCACTGCGCGCTGCCCGAAAACTGGTCGAAAGCGATGGTGTCGATCTGATCATCGGGCCGCTTTCGGGCTCGGAGGGGATCGCGATGCGCGACTATGCCAAGACCGTGCCGGACATCACCATCATCAACGGCGTGTCCTCGGCTATGGAGACGACCTTTGTCGATCCCGCCCCGAACTTCTTCCGCTTCAACATCCAGGGCGCGCAGGCGGGGTACGGTCTGGGAAGTTATGTGGTCAATGAAAAGGGCTGGACACGGGTTGCCACGGTGGCGGCGGACTATTCCTTTGGCTACACCAACTTTCTTGGCTTCGCGGCCGATTTCTGCCGGGCCGGTGGTGAAATCGCCGAACGGTTCTGGGTGCCGCTGGGCAGTTCGGATTTCGGGTCGGTCATTGCGGCCATGCCTGACGATATCGACGCGATCTATCTGGGCGTCGGTGGGACCGATGCGATCAACTTTCTGAACCAGTACGAACAGGCCGGCGCAGAAACCAACCTGATCGGATCGTCGATCATTGCCGACCAGAGCGTGCTGACCGCCAAGGGCAGTGCCAAGGAGGCGCTGATCGGCACACCGGCGGCTGGATGGCAGGCCGCCGATTCCGATCTTCCCGAGTGGCAGGCGTTCGTTGCCGCTTATCAGGGAGCTTGGCCGGAGAACGAGCGCTTCCCGTCTCCGTCGCTATTCGCCTCGCTCTATTACAACGCGACGGTGGCCACGTTGACCGCACTCGACCAGGTCGAGGGGGATCTGGGTGGCGGCCAGCAGGCTTTCCGCGAGGCTCTGGCGGCGGTCGAGCTCGACTCTCCGCTGGGCCATATCAAGCTGGATGAAAACCGGCAGGCGATCGGCTCGGTCTATATCTCTGAGGTCGTTGAAAACGAGGACGGCACTGGCCTGACATCGCGGATGGTCTCGCGCACCGACAACGTGAACGCCACCTTTGGCCTCTCGACCGAGGAGTTCATGACGAAGGTGGGATTGCCGTCCCGCGACACGCCCGATTGCGACGCGCTGCGCGGGAACTAAGCCATCGTGAAATCATACACGGGCGGCGCATACCGCCCGTGTCGACCCTGTTGCAAGGCTTGTCCGGGATGCAAATGCCGCCGATCCGACCGAGAATACACTTTCTTGACTCAGGTCTCGATGAGGTACTTCAGGCCGAGCTGGAGTTCTTGCGTGTCTTTCGACCGTTGATCGTCACGGATGTGACAGCCAGCGACCCGCGTCTTTTCGAGGAATGCCTTGAGGGCGCAAGCGCGGCGAGCGCTGATCCCGAAAAGGCAAGGCTGGCCGTCCACCGCATCGAGGCGCGGGCCAACATGGGCGATACGCGCGCCATCGCCCGCCGGTTGTTTACCGAAGGACGCGATGGAATTGTCGCATTTGGCGGACGTGACGCGATCGACAGCTGCAAATACGCCGCGCGGGACTTTGCGCGCGTGCGCCCAGAGCTGCGTCGCCGGCTCGAAGATGGTCCGTCGATTCCGCTGATCGTCGTTCCCACCACACCAGCGGACGGCGCCGGTTTGCGACCCGCGGTGCGGATCGGTGATTTCAACGGGCATTTCCAAAGCTGCCGAGATGAAGCCTTTGTCCCTTCGGCGCTGATCTGCGATTCCAGGTCCTACAGCGATCTTGACGTCACCGATGCGATCTGCGCGGAATTCGACGTGGTCGTGCATTGCATTGAAACGCTGGCCAGATCCCGGTTGAGCCCTCCGGCCAAAAGCATGGCGATCGACGGTTTGCGACGGGCCTGGCGACTTCTGAAGCGGCGGGCTGCGGGGGCTAACCCCTCCTCCTCGGGAGAGGCGGTGTTTTCGGCAGCGGTGAATGGCGCCTTGGCCGAGGATGGCGGCCTGGGCGCCATCCATGCGCTGGCGCTGGCCATCGAAGAGGATCAGAGCGCGCCACACCCGCATGGATATTTCCATGCAGCGGTTTTTAAACCGGTAATGGCCTTCAACGCGCCGGCGATGGACAGGATCATGCCGGATATCGAGGACGCGATGGAGTGTTCAGGCGGTGCAGCTGGGATCGTCGCAACGGTGTCGGAACTGGCCGCAAAGCTGGGGCTGCCGGTCGCGCTGGACGAGTTGGGTCTGGATCGTGCCGCCCGGGCACGGATCGCCAGTGCCGTTTCCGGCGATGTGGCCAACACCACCAATCCAAGGCGCGTGCGCAAGGCTGACTACAAGGCCATTCTGTGCGGGAGCGAATGAGAAGTTTTTTATCAGAACCACGTATTTCTGGTATGGTTTCGCGGTTGCCGGACTGACGAGGGGGCGTCGCCTAGCAGGGAGGAGAAGGGATGAGCAAGGCTTTGGCTGCTTTTAGGGGCGACTATGGTCGGGTGTTTCTGTTTCAGCTCGACCGGGAGCTCGTCGTGCATGCCCATCGCGAGGGGCATCTTCTTTTTCACATCGACGGCGCACCTGCCGAGATGATCGTAGAGGATCGCGCCTATGACCTGAAATGCGGCAACGGGGTTGCCGTCAATCCGTGGCAGCCACATTTCTTTCGCCCCTGCATTCCGGGCGAGGAAACCATGGTCCTTGTTCTGTATATCGATCAGAAATGGTTTCTTCAGGCCAGCGGTCCCTTGTCACCATCGCTGCGTTATGGTCGTTCCGAGATCGAGGTGGACGATTTCCTGCGCACCGCAAAACACAGCATGGTTCGAGGGATGATGGACCCCAATACCGAAGCCGCCGTGCTGGAGGATATCTTCCGGCAGCTCGCTTTCGGCAGCTACGAGCAGAGCTGGCAATGGACGCCAGAGGCTGACGGGGCTCCGGGGGAACAGTCCAGGATGATCGATTTCCGAATCCGGAAATCGATCCGGCTGCTTGCCGAGGTGCCGTTCGAGGAAACCTCTCTGGACGATGTTGCCCGGACAGTCGGGCTGTCGCGTGCGCATTTCTATCGCATGTTCCGCGATCAGATCGGCGTTACACCAAATGTCTACCTGAACGCGCTGCGGATGGAGAAAGCCATCGACCGGTTGCTGCTGTCCTCTGACACCGTGGCCGAGATCGGACATGACTTGGGCTTCTCCAGCCAGGCCAGTTTTACCCGCTTTTTCACGTCCAACGGGGTCCTGCCGCCCAGCGAGTACCGTCGCGCTGTGGTCTGTGAGATCGCCTGAGGTGCTTTTTGCGACCCCGTGCGCAGTCGTGAGACTGCCGGGTATGCCCACAAGCAGGTACGTTTCCTATCCTTCCTGACAACACGCGCGGGCACATCTGAACCCGCGCATCGGGGAGGATGTCATGAGCGAGTTTGCTCGGAAACAACCGGTCTGGACGGGCCTGGCCGTTCTGGTCGTGCTTTTTGCGGTATGGGCAATCTTTGCGCCCTGGCCCGAAGGGTTCGAGGACATATTTGGCCGAAAGAAAGTATTCCTGAACGCCTTGTTCAGCGGCATCACGCTGGGCGCCTTGTACTTCCTGGTCGCATCGGGGTTCACGCTGATATTCGGATTGATGCGCAACGTCAATCTCGCGCATGGCTCGCTGTACCTGCTCGGGGGCTACGTCGGCTACGAGTTCGCGGAATGGACGGGGCTGTGGTTGTTGTCCTTCGTCGTGGTGTTTGTTGTCGTCGGCTGTGTCGGCATTGCCATGCAGTATCTGGTATTCCGCCGGCTCGAAGGGCAGGACCTGCGCCAGACGCTGGTGACCATCGGAATTTCGGTTGTTGCGGCTGATATCATGCTCTGGATCTGGGGCGGGCAATCCTATCAGGTGCTGTCGCCGGACTGGTTGAGTGGGCCGATGCAACTGCCGCTCGTCACCGGATACAACCGCGAGGGCGCGCTGGTCTATCTTAAATACCCCAAGGTTCGACTGGCGATCCTGGTGGCTGCGATTGCTATCGGCGTCGGCATCTGGCTGGCCCTGAACCGCACCCGTGTGGGCATGGTGATCCGCGCGGGCGTTGATGATCGCGACATCCTGGGCGCGATGGGCGTGCCGATCGGGCCGGTCTTTCTGGGGGTCTTCGCGTTTGGCGCCGGGCTTGCCGGGATGGCGGGGATCGTCGGTGGTACCTTTCAATCCATCGCGCCCGGGGAGGACACGCGCTTTCTCATGGCCTCGCTGGTCGTGGTGATCGTGGGCGGCATGGGGTCGGTGCAGGGGGCGGCCATCGGCGCGTTGCTGATCGGCTTGGCCGAACAATTGGGCTCGGTCTACATGCCGACCTATGCGGTGGTGCTGACCTTCCTGATCATGGCGGCTGTACTGGCTTTCCGCCCGCAGGGCCTGATGGGGCGGAGGGGCTGAGCGATGTCATCGAACCTTCGTCCGGATACCCTGGCCAATCCGCAAGCGCCGCGTTGGTGGCTGTGGATTGTCGACCGCGTCGCGACCGTTCCTGGCCGGTCCTGGGCGGTGCTGCTGATCCTGCTGGTGATGCCACTGGTCGCCAATGATTTCTTCCTGTTCCAGATATTTGGCTGGAGTTTCATCCTGGGCATCGTGGCGCTTTCGCTGATGTTCCTTGCGGGCTATGGCGGCATGGTCAGCCTGATCCAGATGTCGGTGGCCGGGCTTGCGGGCTACATGGTGGCGTTGTTCGGCGAAAGCGGCACCGCAATCAGCCTCGGCCTGCCATGGTGGTTCGTGCTCCCGGTGGCGATCGCAATCGCGACGCTGTTCGGCGCGCTGGTGGGTCTGCTGGCGGTTCGGACCGAGGGCATCTACACCATCATGATCACGCTCGCGATGGCCTCGGCCTTCTACTATTTCACCCGCCAGAACTATACGATCTTCAACGGGTATACCGGTTTCAACCTGGTTCTGCCGCCAGCGCTGTTCGGGGTGGATTGGCGTCAACCTGTCGCCTTCTACTATCTTACCCTTGGCATCGCCGGGCTCTGCTACCTGCTGGTGGCATATGTCTCCCGCGCACCGTTCGGGCTGGCCCTCCAAGGGGTCCGTGACAACCCCCGTCGCATGGCGGCGCTGGGCTTCAATGTCACCGCGCATCGGGTGGCGGCCTATGCGTTCGCGTCAGTTCTGGCCTCGATCGGAGGCATTCTGCTGGTCTGGCAGAATGCCCAGATCGCGCCGGGCACGGCAGGGATCCATGCAACCTTCGACATCCTGATCATCGCCGTGATCGGCGGGCTCAGCCGGCCCAGCGGTCCATTCCTGGGGGCGTTTCTGTTCGTGCTTCTGGCGACTTTTGCGCCCGATCTGCTGCGCGCCATCGGCGCCTCGGGCGAACGCTACAAGATGCTGATCGGCGCGATCTTCCTGATCGTGGTGTTTGCCTCGCCGGATGGAATTCTGGGCCTTTGGGAGCGGTGGAGAGCGCGGATGGCCCGCGACGACATGATACGCGGCCAAGGGGGGCGGAACAATGAGTGAAACCGGATTGGAAAAAGCTGCGGTCGCGGTCAGCAACTCAGCTTCGTCTCATGCGCTTGAGTTGAGTGGAGTGTCCAAACTCTTCGGTGCGCTGGCCGCTCTTAGTGAGATCGACCTGGCGATAAAGCCCGGGGAACGCCGGGCCGTTCTGGGGTCGAACGGGGCGGGCAAGACCACGCTGTTCAACTGCATCACCGGAGATTTCCTGCCGAGCAGTGGCCGGATCCGCATGTTCGGCGAGGATGTCACCCAGTTTCCGGCGCAGGAGCGTATCCGCCGGGGATTGCGGAGAACCTATCAGATATCGCTTCTCTTCAACGGGTTGACCGTTAGGGACAATGTTTATCTTGCGTGCCGGGGCATATCGCGGGGGCGGTATTCGTTTTTGCGGCCAAGGGCCGATGACAGCCTGATGCAAGCCACCGAGGACCTGATTGCCGCGGTGCATTTGAGTGATCTGATCGACACGCCGGTCGCTGTCCTGGCCTATGGCCAGCAGCGTCAACTGGAGATCGCGCTGGCCCTTGCAGGTGCGCCGCGGCTGATCCTGTTCGATGAGCCGGCGGCCGGCCTGTCCCCGACCGAACGGCGCGAACTGGTCGAGATCCTGACCGGTCTGCCGAGGCATATCGGCTATGTCATCATCGAGCATGACATGGACGTGGCGCTGCGCGTCGCCGAGCGGGTCACGATGATGCACAACGGGCGCATCTTCAAGGAAGGGTTGCCCGAAGAGATCGAGAACGATCCCGAGGTACAGGCGCTCTATCTTGGAGGTGGCCATGAGTGACGGACGCAAAGCATCGGCGCCCGCTCTCGAGATCAAGGGACTCAACGTATATTATGGCGCCAGCCACGCCTTGCAGGGCGTGGACCTGGGCCTGAATGGCGGAGTGCTGTCCGTTGTCGGGCGAAACGGCATGGGCAAGACGACCCTTTGCAAGGCGATCATGGGTCTGGAACCCGCCAGTTCGGGTACGATCAGTTTCGGCGGGCAGGTCCTCAATGGCAAGTCACCGGCGGAAATCGCGCGCATGGGGGTCGGTTATGTGCCGCAAGGGCGTAGGCTGTGGCGGTCACTGACGGTGGACGAGCATTTGCGCCTCGTGGCGCGAAGCGGTGGCGCCTGGACCATCGAACGGATCTACGACAGTTTCCCGCGCCTCGCCGAGCGCAAGTCGAATGGCGGCGCACAGCTTTCGGGCGGGGAACAGCAGATGCTGGCAATCGGGCGGGCGTTGTTGCTCAACCCAAGGCTTCTGGTCATGGACGAGCCGACCGAGGGGCTGGCGCCGGTCATTGTCTCGCATGTCGAGGACATGCTGCTGAAGCTCGCCGCCGAGGGTGATATCGACGTTTTGGTAATCGAGCAGAACATCGGCGTAGCCACCAGCGTGGCCGAGACCGTGGCAGTCATGGTCAATGGGCGGGTCAGCCGGATCGTCCCTTCGCGCGATCTGGCGGCCGATCGCGACCTGCAGCAACGACTTCTGGGCGTCGGCCAACATGCCCATGACGAGGATGCGGATGCCGAACCGACCCAAAGCGATATGCAGGCCGGCTCGCTGATCCAGCAGTACCAGGCAGCAAGCTATCCGATCCCGCAGATCACACGGTGGTCCTCGATCGCGGGTGCGGGCAACAAGCCCATCGTCCGTGGCACCGAAGCCGACCAGCCGGGCATTCTCGTGCTGGGGGCGCTGAGCCGGACCGCCACCGAAATACGAACGACCCGCGCGCTGTTGCGGGAGGCGGGACACAAGGTCACCACGGTCGACATCTCTACAGCGGCCGACCCGGCGTCATTGGCGGATGTCCCCGCCCATCAGCTTGCGGCCTGGCATCCAAGGGGTGCCGCCGGCATCCATGACGGGGTGACACCCGACCCACGACTTGGCGTCGCCGAGGCGCTGGAGCGTTTCCTGACAGCCCGGCCCGGCGTCGAAGGTGTTCTTGCCATTCTCGACCTTGGCGAGGCGGCGATCATCGTGCCCCGGATCATCGCGACGCTTGGACAGGTGCCGGTTCTGGTGGTCGCACCGGCGGCGTCGAGCGATCTTTTGACCATAGTAACCGGCGGTCGGTTGCTGGTGTTTCCGGCCGATGGCGACGCGGGTCTCACACGCGCGGTTCGCGCCGGAGCCCAGGCCATAGCGGGACTGCTCGCCCCCGTCACCGCAGGGGACACCGGGGCGCGCG
The DNA here is from genome assembly GCF_059612725.1 of Ruegeria sp. YKSF070. Classification (NCBI taxonomy): domain Bacteria; kingdom Pseudomonadati; phylum Pseudomonadota; class Alphaproteobacteria; order Rhodobacterales; family Roseobacteraceae; genus Ruegeria; species Ruegeria sp. YKSF070. The sequence continues at coordinate 22,094 of NZ_JBXWRD010000026.1, forward strand.
TGGCTGGTCACGTCGCGCTGATTTCGGGCTTGGCGGGCGGATCGCGGGCCGCGTCCGTTACGGCGATGCTGGGGCATAATCATCGCTGTGTCACCTACGCGCCGACACGGGCGGGGGTGGACGAACTCAAACTTGCCATCGCGTCCGGGGTTGTAAAAGCCGTTATCGATCTGGATCAGTCCGATATCGCAGCGCAGATGCTCGGCGGCGTGATCGACACGGTTCCTGACCGGATCAAGGAACACTGCACCGCAGGTTGCCCCTATATTTCGGTCCTCGGCGGCGGCGACCTGATCTATGCGCATCGGCCGGATGGGCCGGGCATATCTATCCGCAAGACGGTCCGGGCCGAAGCCGAAGCCGTCGGACGGAGCTATGCCGGTGCTTTGAACACGGGCAACGGCAGGATTACGGTGATTGTACCGACAGCCCCGCAAGGCAGCCCCGCATTCTGGACAGGCGACGCGTTTGTCTCGGTTTTCGAGGAAAGCGGGCAGCGCAAGCTTGTGCGTTCACCCGGCGCCGCGTCGAGCGGCGAGACCATGCAGTATCTGGCCCGCGCCCTTGACGAGAGCCTGAAGGGTGGCGCGCCGGGCCGCCGGTCCGCGGTCGCCTCCGTCTATGGGGCAAGCGCGCCATGAGCCCGATCATCACCACAAAACAAGACAAAGCCGGGGCGGCAACTCCGCCCGCACCTCTAGGGAGGATATGAAATGGAAGCCGGACAAATCATCGCTCAGCTAATCCTGTGGCTGATCGTTGCGGTCATCGTGATCGCCATCATCTATTGGGTCATGCACTGGCTCTATCGCCGCTCGACCAAGGAAACCGCCTTTGTGCGCACGGGTTTCCTGGGTGAAAAGGTGGTCGTGGATGGTGGTGCCTTCGTCTGGCCGATCATCCACGACATCACGCCCGTCAATATGAACACGCTGGCGCTGCGCATCAGCCGCACCCGGGAAGCGGCGGTGATCTCGCATGATCATGTCCGGGTCGATGTCGAGGCGGACTTCTTTGTCCGTGTTGCGCCGGATCGCGAGTCGGTATCCATCGCGGCAAGCCGGCTGGGCCGCAGAACGCTGAACCGCGAAGAGGTTCAGGGGCTTCTGGAGGGCAAGTTCGAAAGTGCGCTGCGGTCTGTCGTGGCCGAGCTTGATCTGGTGACTTTGCAGGAACAGCGCCACACCGTCGTCAAACGGATCAAGGAAACCGTGCAAGAGGACTTGCGGTTCAACGGGCTTGAGCTGGAAACGGTGGCTATCCTGGACATCGACCAAGCAGGGCTCGAGTTCTTTAATCCCTCCAACCGGTTCGATGCCGAGGGGATGACCGCGCTGATCCGCGATATCGAGGAAAAGCGCCGGTTGCGCAACGATATCGAGCAAAGCGCGATGATCCAGATCCGCAACCGCAACCTGGCGGCTGAACGCGAGGCCTTGAATATCGACCGCGAAAGCGAGCACGCGCGGCTGGAACAGGAGCGCGAGATAGAGTTGCGCCGCGCCCAGCAACAAGCCGAGATTGCCCGTGAGCGCGCAGAGCGCGAAACCGAGGCGGAGAATGCCCGGATTGCCGCGCGAGAGGCGACCGAGACGGCCCGGATCGCGACCGAACGCGCCATCCGCAGCCAAGAGATCGACAGGAACCGGCAGATCGACGCGGCCGAAATCGAGGCGCGCGAAGCGACCGAACAGGCGCGACTTGCACAGGACCGTAGCCTGACAGCGTCGCGGATCGCCCACGAGCAGGAGATCAAGGCACTGGAAATCGCGCGCAGCGAGGCGCTTGAAGCCGCTGAAATCGCCGCGCAGGAAGCGACCGAAAGGCAACGCATCGCCCAGCAGGCCAAGATCAGCGAAATGCGCATCAGCGAGGACCAGCGCGTGCGCGCGCTGGAAATCGAGCGCAATCGCCTGGTCGAGGAGGCCGAGATCGCTGCAAATCAGGCCGTCGAGGCGGAACGCATCGCGCAGCGCAAGGCGATAGATGCGGCCCGGATCGAAGCCGAAAGCGAAACCCGCAGCAACGAGATCGCGCGCAACCGCGCGGTGGATGAGGCGCGCATTGCCGCTGACGAGGCGCTGGACGCGGCCCGTATCGCACAACGCAAGGCGGTCGAAGCCAAGCGGATTGCGGTCGAAGAAGAGTTGCGCACCCGCGAGATCGAGCGTGAGCAGGCCAATGAACAGGCCGCGTTGATGATGCGCAAGGCTGTCGAGGCCGAACGGATCGCGGTCGAAAAGGCCGTGAAGGCCGAACGGATCTCGGCAACGGCTGAAACCGACCAGATGGAAATCGAGCGTAACCGGGCGATCGACGAGGCCCGCGTTGCCGCCGAGGAGGCAGTCGAGGCGGCGCGCATCGCGCAAGCCGCCGAACTGGCCGCCCGCCGCATTGCCACCGAAGAGGCGACCCGCACCCGCGAAATCGCCCGCGACGAGGCTCTGGACGCCGCGGTCATCGCGCAGCGCGAGGCGGTTGAGCGCAAGCGCATCACCACCGAGCTGGCACTGGAGCAGGAACGCATCGCCAGCCAACAGGAGCGCGAGATCACCAACATCCGCAGCCGCGAAGAGGTCGAGACCGCCGAGATTGCCCGCGAGGTGGAACTGTCGGCCAAGCGCAGCGCCAAGGCCGAAGCCGATGCAAAATGGCGCCGTGCCGAGGTCTCGGCCCGCTCTGTCGTGGAATCGGCTGAGGTTGAACGCGAAAAGACATTGGAGGCCGCACGGCTGGAACGGCGGCGGGCGCTGGAGCAGCTGGAGATCGCTCGTCATCAATCGTTGCGCGAAGCCGAGATTGCAAGCCACGAAGAGATCGAGCGCGCGCGCATCGCGTCGGAACGCGGGCTGGACGAGGCACGCATTGGTCACGAGACCGAACGCCGGCAACTGGAAATCGGTCGCGAGAAGGCCGTCGAAGCGGCCAATATGGAAAAGGCCATCATCCTGTTCCAGAAATCGCTTGAGGAATCCGCCGCCCGCGCCGAGGCAGAACTGGCCAAGGCCCGTGCCGTCGAGGCATCCGAACAGGTCCTGACCGCCCGGGAAACCGAAGCCGCCCGCCGTAAGAGCAGCATCGACGTTCTCATGGCGGAAAAGGCCGCTCAGGAGGCTAGGCTGGCAGCCGAAGCGGCCAAGATCCGCAGCGCAGTCGAGGCCGAAGCTCAACGCCTGATGAACGAGGCCGAGAATGTCCTGACCGATCCGGCGCGGATGTCCCTGTTCCGTCGCAAGCTGCTTGAACATGTCGAGGGTATCGTCGCTGCCTCGGTCAAGCCCATGGAAAAGATCAATGATATCAGGATTATGCAGCTGGATGGCATCGGGGCGAACGGCGCCGGCACCGGCAAGAGCGGCAGCCCGACCGATGAAGTGATCAATTCGGCTCTGCGCTATCGGGTGCAGGCGCCGCTGGTCGACAGCCTGCTGGCCGACATCGGCATCGACGGCGCCAATATCGCACGTCAGGGCGGGCTTCTGCGCGAGGCCTCGGACCTGAACCGCATCGTGCAGGACGAACGTCGGGACGCGAAGACGAACAAAGACGTGGGTGATGTCCGGAAGGGCAAGGAATAATCATGCCACGGGTCTTTTATTCGGCGATCCTCAAGGCGCCATCGGACCGTATCTGGCAGGTCTTGCGCGACTTTGGCGGATTGCATCGGTGGCTGCCCGGCGTCGTCCAATGCGCGGTCGAGGATGGCTGCCGGGGCGATCAGGTCGGTGCGGTCCGGCAACTGATCGTCCGCGATGGTGGCGCGTTTCGTGAACAGCTTGTCGCGCTGTCGGATTACGATCTTACGCTGGCCTACACGATCCTCGAAGCGCCTTTCGCGCTGACGGATCACCTTGCCGAGATGAGGGTGATCCCCGTGACCGAGGGTGGCGGAAGCTTCGTCGGCTGGTCGGCAGAGTTTAACTGTCCAACGACCAGCCAGGACAAGACAAGCCGGTTCATGGTTGACGAAGTGTTCCGGCCGGGTCTGACCGCATTGGAGCGGGGGCTGACAACATGATCCGGGTGATCCGTTCCGCTGCCTATCCGGCTCCGGCCGATCAGGTCTGGCAAACGTTGTGTTCTCTGGGCGATCTGGCGCTTTGGCATCCCGCTGTCCAGTCCAGCCGCTCAGTGGAAGCGCCGCGCGCCCGCGTGGGTGCCGTCCGCCATGTCGCGACGCGTGACGGGCTGAGCATGGAAGAAGAACTGATCGCTTTCGCGGAGCGTGATCGTCGCCTGGAAATACTGACCCGGACTGCCCCGGTCCCGCTGTCGCTGATGTGGCAGGCTTTGACGGTCTTCGGAGTGACGGCGACCGACGGCGCGGTTCTGCGCTGGGAGCTTCGGGCGGACGGGGCGCCCGACTGGACGGACCGGATCCGGGTCTGGTTCGGCGATGGATACATTCCCGCCGGACTGCATGGTCTGGCCGCCCATCTCTCGGTTCAACACGACAAACCGATCAACTGACATACGAACGATCCATCAAGGAGGACTACCAATGGCGTTGGAAATCAAGGTTCTGGACTATGGCGATATCGAGCTTGAATCGAGCTTCCTGGTGCTTGGTCACGAGTGTGGCCGGGTCAAGCGGGTACCGGTCTACGGCTTCCTGATCCTGGGCGGCAGCCACCCGGTGCTGGTTGATACCGGCTATCGCGACAATGCGATCATGGAGTCGCTGGGCATGCGCGGCTTGCAGTTTCACGAGAACATGATCGAGAACCAGCTGGCCAAGCATGGTCTGAAACCCGGCGATATTCGCTATATCTGCCACACCCATCTGCATATCGATCACGCAGGCAAGGACGACAAGTTCCCGATGAACACGACGGTCGTGGTGAACCGGCGCGAGATGGAATGTTCGGTCTCGGGGTTGATGCACCCGCAATACCCGATGCCGGACATTCAGCACCTCGTGGAACGTATTCACACCCCCGGTGCGTTGCGTTTCGAGGACCTGGAACTGACCGGCGAGATCGAACTGATCCCTGGCGTGACGCTTGAGGCGGCGAATGCCCATACCGAAGGGTCGATGAATGTGCATGTGCAGACCGCCGAAGGTCGTGCCACGATCTGCGGTGACGTGATCTATGACATCAACACCCAGATCGTCGAACCCTACCGCCAGACGCAGGATCACGAACCGCAGGTGACAGGCAACCATGCCGGGAGCAAGCGGGCCGAGAAGGCGGCGATCAAGAAGCTGCTGAACAGTTCGGATTTCCTGCTGATGGTACATGACAAGCCAGCCAAGGTCGTCGACAAACAGATCGCCGGGCGGCTGGACATGCAGGTCCCGGGTCCGGTGGTTTCGAGCCTGCCCAAACGCAACTGGTTCCCGGTCTAAACCGTGGCCCTGCGCGATGACCAGATCGGTGGCCAGCTGATCGGCAGCGGCTGGCTTGCCGGACAGGGCGAGAAGTTCCTGTCTGAACCGGCCAGCGGCGCAGCGCGTCGATTCACTTCTGCGACCACCGCAGAGGTGGACGGTGCGGCGCGGGCGGCAGAAGACGCATTTGCCGCGTTCGCCGCCACGACCGCGCAGCACCGCGCGCGGTTTCTTGACCGGATCGCCGCCGAGATGAGGGCGCGAGAAGAGCGGATCACCGTGATCGCATGCGCGGAAACGGGCCTGCCCGAGGCCCGGATCAAGGCCGAGTTCGTACGCACCATCGGCCAACTGCGCCTGTTTGCGCAGCATGTTCTGACCCGTGGCTGGCTCGATGAGCGCCACGATCCGGGCTTGCCCACGCGCACCCCGCCCCGACCCGACCTGCGCTTGATCCAGCGCCCGGTGGGCCCGGTCGCGGTATTCGCGGCGTCGAATTTTCCGCTGGCCTTTTCGGTCGCGGGCGGGGATACGGCCAGTGCTCTGGCCGTCGGGTGCCCGGTGATCGTCAAGGCCCACCAGGCCCATCCGGCGACATCGGAAATTGTCGCCGACGCGGTCGACACCGCCCGCAAGGCCGAGCGACTGCCGCCGGGTACCTTTGCCCTGTTGCAAAGCGCGACGCGTATGACCGGCACGGCGCTCGTCACGCATCCTTTGGTGCGGGCCGTGGGCTTTACCGGTTCGACCGCTGGGGGACGAGCGTTGTTCGATCTTTGTGCGGCGCGCCCGGAGCCCATCCCGTTCTACGGTGAATTGGGATCGGTCAACCCGCTGTTCGTGCTGCGCGGGGCGGGGCTGCGACGTGGTGCCGAGATCGCGCGCGCTTGGGCCGCCTCCCTGACGCAAGGTGCAGGCCAGTTCTGCACCAAGCCTGGTCTCGTGATCTTGCCGGCAGGCGAGATTGCCGAACGGTTCCTGCAAGTCGCCGTCGAGGCGCTGGCTGAGACACCGTCGCAGTGCATGCTGAGCGATACGATCGCACAGGGCTTCCGCGTCAGCATTGCCCGGCTGGAAGAGAAATCGGGCGTTGTCACAGGCCATAACACGGTTGCCAAAGAAGGGCGGGACATGGGGCCGGTATTGCTGCGAACGACGGCCGATGCCTTTTTGGCCGATGCGGAGATGGCCGAAGAGGCGTTTGGGCCGGGTGGGCTTGCAATCACCGTTGCCGATCCGGAGGAAGCGGTGGCTCTGGCCCGGTCCCTCTCGGGCCAGCTGACGGCAACGGTTCATGGCGATCCGGAAGACCAGGCCGAGGCGCATGCGCTGTTTAGCATCCTGGAGCGCAAGGCCGGGCGACTGATCTGGAACGGATTTCCGACTGGTGTCGAGGTCGCCGATGCGATGGTTCACGGCGGACCTTTCCCGGCCTCGACAAATTTCGGACATACATCTGTCGGAACGCTGTCGATCCGGCGCTGGCTGCGGCCCGTCTGTTATCAGGATATCCCGCCCGGGCTGACCCCGGTTCGGTGACACGGTCACCCCGTTCGGCGCCTTGAAAACGGGTCAGAGCCCGTCCTGATCCAGCAGATGGCGCCCCTCGCGGTCTTCGACCTCGATCACCCAAAGATCGGGGTCGAAGCCACGCTGACGGGTGATCGCTGCATCCACCTCGAATTCCGGCCCGCTGGTCAGAACTGCCCAGGATTGCGCGCCGCTCATCAGATCGTATTCGCGGTGATAGGCCACCGCCTGCCCGTCAAGCGTGTTGAGCTTCACCAGAACTGCGCCGGCTGTGTCGTCGCCATGCGACATGACATAGGCGGGGATATTCATCAGGCGCAGGCGTGCCAGATAGGCATGTACCCAGAAATCCGCCGTCAGTCTCGCCATGCACTTTCCTTTCGGCGGCGCGAGAGATTTTTCGTCGAAAAATCTCGGCCTGCGCGCCTCAGTTGCCGTCCTTGAAATCGAGGCCCATCTCGGAATAGCGCTCGGCCTCTTCCAGCCAGTTGGGGCGCACCTTGACCTGAAGGAAGAGGTGGATCTTGCGGTCCAGGAACTCTTCCAGCTCGGCCCGCGCCGCCTGTCCCACAGCCTTGACGGTTTCACCGCGCTTGCCCAGCACAATGCCCTTGTGCCCGTCGCGCATGACATAGATCACCTGGTCGATCCGGGCCGAGCCGTCCTTGCGCTCTTCCCAGTTCTCGGTCTCGACGGTCAGCTGATAGGGCAGTTCCTGGTGCAGGCGCAGGGTCAGTTTCTCGCGGGTGATCTCGGCGGCGATCATCCGCATCGGCAGATCGGCGATCTGGTCTTCGGGATAGAGCCAGGGGCTCTCGGGCAGTTCCGCCGCCAGCCATTTGCGCAGGTCGTCGACCCCGTGGCCCCGCTCGGCCGAAATCATGAAGGTGCGGGCAAACTCGAACCGCGCGTTCAGCGCCTCGGACAGGCCCAGCAGCTTTTCCGCGGGCACCCGGTCGATCTTGTTGATGGCCAGCGCCACGGTGCGGCCCTTGGCAATCTCGGCCAGCCCTTCGAGGATGCGCTCCACCCCTTCGGTGATGCCGCGATGCGCCTCGACCATCAGCACCACGATATCGGCATCCGCCGCGCCGCCCCAGGCGGCGGCGACCATGGCGCGGTCAAGCCGCCTGCGCGGCTGGAACAGGCCCGGCGTGTCGACAAAGACGATCTGCGCCTCGCCTTCCATCGCGACGCCGCGAATGCGCGTGCGCGTGGTCTGAACCTTGTGGGTGACGATCGACACCTTGGCCCCGACCATGCGGTTCAACAGGGTCGATTTGCCCGCGTTGGGCTCTCCGATCAGGGCGACAAATCCGGCGCGTGTGGTCATGGGCTGGTCCTGGTTGCAAGTCGCACCCTCTACAGGGTTTTGCGCGCGCTCGCCAGAGGGCAATTGCCGGGCAGCGACCAGAGGGCGCATTGTGGCTAGCAAGACCTCATGGCAGCCTGTGTCTCAGGTCCAGCCAAGCAATCAGCCCGGCCTCTTTCCTGATCATCGCAAAGAGGTGTCGCATGTTTCGTCGCGATCTGTTGTTTGGTGGGGCCGCCCTGTTGGGGGCGGCCGGGCTGGCCCGTCTGGGTTCGGCCGCCGCGCCGCCCGAGGCGCAGGATCTGGTGATCCAGCGCGCCGCCTATCGGCTGCGCGCGCAGGACACGTTGGGCATGGTCAGCCTGTCGCCCGACGCGCCGCCGCCGGTTCTGTACGGGCGGCAGGGGCAAGAGATGCGGTTCACTGTCCGCAACACGCTGGATGAGTACACCGCGATGCATTGGCACGGGCTGAGGATCGCCAACGCGATGGACGGGGTACCCTATCTGACCCAGATGCCGATCGGCCCGGACGAGAGGTTCGCCTATGCCTTCACCCCGCCCGATGCGGGCACCTATTGGTATCACCCTCATTGCATGACGATGGAGCAGATGGCCCATGGCCTGACCGGGGTGATGGTCATCGCCGAGGCCGAGGACCCGGGGTTTGACAGTGAAGAGGTCATAAATCTGCGCGATTTCCGGCTGGACGCGGCGGATGCCTTCCTGCCGGCCTTTACCGCGCGGGGCGCAGCGCGGGGCGGTACCATGGGCAATTTGCAGACCGCCAACTGGCGGCAGGGGCCTGTCTATGATCACAGCGCCGGGTCTTTGGTGCGGCTGCGGGTGGTCAATACCGACACGACGCGGATCTACAAGCTCTATCTCGATGGCGGTATGGCGAGGATCATCGCCTGGGATGGGCACCCGGTCAGCATCGCGATGCCGGTGCCGCGCGCGGGTGCGCCGCTGTTGCTGGCGCCCGGTCAACGGGTCGATCTGGCGCTGGCTATGCCGGTGGAGGAGGGGCGGCAGGTCGGCCTGATGGCCGATCTGCCCGGCCAGCCGCCCCGGCTGATGGCCGGGCTGCGCGCTGTCGGCTCTGGTCCCGCGCGCGATCTGGCCGAGTTGAAACCGCTGGCACGGAACCCGCTGGCCCAGCCCGACCTCGACCGCGCCGAACTGCACGAGTTTGTCTTTGGCTGGACGCCAGAGGGGAATGCGCCCAATGACGGGTTTTGCGGCACGCTGGGCTATACGTTCTGGTCGATCAACCGCACGCCCTGGGCTGGTGATGGGGCGACGGGCACGGCGCCACTGGCGGTGCTGGAACGCGGCAAGAGCTATGTTTTACGCCTGCGCAACGAATCGCCCAACATTCATCCGATCCACCTGCACGGTCTGGCCTTTGTGCCGATCGCGTCGAACCGGCGCAGCCTGCCGCCGCTCTGGACCGATACGATGCTGCTGTTGAAGGACGAGGTGATCGACATCGCGCTGGTGGCCGACAATCCGGGCGACTGGGCGTTCCATTGCCATGTGATCGAGCATCAGAAAACCGGGTTGACCGGGTTCCTGCGGGTGACCTGAGGCAACGAAGAAGCCCGGCACAAGGCCGGGCTTTTCAAACCGTTGAAGATGGATCAGCCCAGCAGGCGGCGGGCGATCACCTGGGCCTGAATTTCGGCGGCCCCTTCAAAGATGTTCAGGATGCGCGCATCGCAGAGCACGCGGCTGATCTTGTATTCCAGCGCAAAGCCGTTACCGCCATGGATCTGCAAGCCGTTGTCGGCCGCGGCCCAGGCCACGCGGGCGCCCAGCAGCTTGGCCATCCCGGCCTCGAGATCGCAGCGGTGGCCGTGATCCTTTTCCCAGGCGCTGAAATAGGTCAGCTGGCGGGCGATCATGATCTCGACCGCCATCATCGCCAGCTTGCTGGAGACGCGGGGAAAGGCGATCAAGGCGCGGCCGAACTGTTTGCGGTCCTGCGCATATTGCATGGCGATATCCAGCGCCGATTGCGCCACGCCGATGGCGCGGGCGGCGGTCTGGATACGGGCGCTTTCAAAGGTCTCCATCAGCTGTTTGAAGCCCTTGCCCTCTTCTCCGCCAAGCAGGTTCTCGCCCTTGACGTGGAACCCGTCAAAGCCCAGCTCGTATTCCTTCATGCCGCGATAGCCCAGAACCTCGATCTCGCCGCCGGTCATGCCGGGGGTGGGGAAGGGCTCGGCATCGGTACCCGGCGTCTTTTCGGCCAGGAACATGGAAAGGCCGCGATAGTCGGTGGTGTTGGGATCGGTGCGCGCCAGCAGCGTCATCACATGAGTGCGCGCGGCATGGGTGATCCAGGTTTTGTTGCCGGTCACCTTGTAATCGCCGTTCTCGTCCTTGACCGCGCGCGTGCGCAGGCTGCCAAGGTCGGAACCGGTGTTCGGCTCGGTAAAGACAGCAGTGGGCAGGATCTCGGCGCTGGCGATGCGGGGCAGCCAGCTGGCCTTTTGTTCGTCGGTGCCGCCCGCGATGATCAGTTCGGCGGCAATCTCGGACCGGGTGCCCAGCGAGCCGACGCCGATATAACCACGGCTGAGTTCCTCGGAAACGACAACCATCGACGCCTTGCTGAGGCCAAAGCCGCCGAATTCCTCGGGGATGGTCAGGCCGAACACGCCCATCTCGGCCAGTTCCTCGATCACCTCCATCGGGATCAGCTCGTCCTTGAGGTGCCAGTCATGGGCAAAGGGTTCAACCTTTTCCACCGCATAGCGGCGGAACTGGTCGCGGATCATCTCCAGCTCTTCGTCCAGACCCGAGGCGCCGAACATGGTGGCGCCGGCCTGCTCCTGCATCAGCTCGACCAGACGAGTGCGCGCGGTCTGGGTGTTTGCCTTCGCCATCAGGGTCTGTACTTCGGTGGCCTGGAAGCCCGACAGGGCGTCCCAGCCCAGACCCAGATCCTGAAGCCGCACGACCTCGCCCTGGTTCATCGGGATACCGCCGGCCAGCTGGTGCAGGTACTCACCAAAGGCGATCTGGTGAATCAGCTGTTCGATCTCGCCGAATTTGCCATCGGCCTGCAATGCTTCGGCCCAGCGCTGCATCTGGTGCAGAGACTGTTGGTAGGTGGCGAGCCAGGACAGGCCATGTGCGGCGGTCTGGTTGGCGTCGAGCAGGGCCCCCGACACGCGACCGCCTTCGCTCACCATCTCGCGCACGGTTTCGCGGGCGCGCTCGAACAGTGCATCCACCGGGGCAAGCGCCGCGCCGGTCAGGCTGAGAAGGTCGGGCAAAAGAACGGTTTGCGTGGTCATCGTCATCGGGTCCTGTCCGTCATGGGCCATGAATCACATCCTCTCTTGGTCCGTCCGGTCATATCATTTTGCACATGCAGCGCAACAAAAATGCGAGGAATGCGAAGAAATGGACCGAAAATTACGTGATGATTTCGCGCATGCAGCGCAGGATCAGAGACGCCGACCAAAGGCGCGAAGCGCATAGAGTAGTGCCAGCATGCCGAAGAACAAGCCCGACACATCGCCGATCAGATACGCGACCGCCTCGACCGGATCGCTGCCAAAGGCGAGATTGGTCAAGCTGGCGATAATCAGAGAGGTCACGATGCCCACACCCATCACGCACAGCCAGCAGGGCGGGCGCAAGCGGTTCGGGAACAGGTCAAATCCGAGGGTCCGAAGCAGGTGAAAACAGGCCGGAACCGTGCCAACTGCTATCGCTATGGCGAACAGACGGCTGGGCAGCAGTATATCCATGCCGCCAACATAGAGAAATGTGGCAATTACCCCGGGCAGCAGGGCCGGGATCGCGCGCCATCCCAGCAGCCACGCGGAAAGGACACGGACCCCATGCGGCAGGAACAGCAGGCTGGCCCGGCTCGAATACTCGGGAAAGATCAGGCTCTGGAGGGGGAGTACCAGTTCGAAAGTTATCAGGATCGTGGCAAAATATGCGCCCGAAACCACGGCTGTTTCGACGCCCAGCTGGCCTAAACTGCCCTCTTTAGTGCCCATGTGCGGGCTCAGTTATCTGGAGAGCGGACGACATAGCAGCCCCGGTTCATGGTGCTGCATTGCGTAAGGTATCCCTTGTTTACCAGAGATTTCAGCGCCCGAAAGAAAGTCGGCCGCGATACCGTTTCAAGAAGTGCGTGTTCTATCAACCCGACGGTACGGACCCGGCTGTCATCTTCTGACAACTCGCTGGCCGCGTAGTAGATGTCTCGCTCGACCGGACTCAGGTCTTGCAGGCCAAGTGTACGTTCCATGCTGTGCAACAATCGGCGCAGTTCCGCCAGCTTCGAGAGGGTCTGCATTCGGGGAAGTGGTCCTGATTTTTCTGAGCGGCTTTTTGCACAGTTTTATAGCACAACAGGCTAGCTGCCAAGTTTTCGAGGGGTATCATATTGACACAAATCTGGATTTCTTTAGAGTAGAGCGCCTAATAGGGCTGCGATTAGAGTGAGTGGTGGCAGCCAAAAGGCTCTTTCAAGACATACGCCCGGTGCCGCAAGGCATCGGGCTTTTTTTGATTCTATGTGGCGTTCCGAGGCCGGCGAACGCGTGTGTCTCATGCGGGGATGGTGGGTGATGAGAGACTCGAACTCCCGACATCTTCGGTGTAAACGAAGCGCTCTACCAACTGAGCTAATCACCCGTGCCGAGCGGGTTTAGCCAAGCGGCGGAACATGCGCAAGGGGCATTCGTCGTTCGCGTGATGTTAGCGTCCGATATCCTCGGGTGCGATGGCGACCGACTTGATGACAGCGTGGCAGGGCGCGCCCGTGGTCAGTTCCAGAGCAGCGGCCGATCGGCGCGTGATGCGGGCCAGCACGGTGCCCGCGCGGGTGGATACCGAGACCAAGGCACCCGGCCCGTCACCGCTGCGGATCTGCGCTACATGACCGGACAGGATATTAAGCGCCGAAAGCCCCTCGGGGCGCTGGCGTGACAGGATCACCTCTTGCGCGGGGATGCGCAGGCGCAGCGCCGTGCCCTCGGGCTGTGCTATGCGCGGCAGGAACAGGCGTTCGCCTCCGGCCTCAAGTTCGGTCAGGCCGTCGGTGTGATGGGCAATCACCCGCGCTGTCAGGATCGCGCCCGCGGCGCGGGCGCCCAGCGGAGTGACGGCGGGGTCGGCCAACACCTCGGCGGCGCTGCCCTGCCGGATCACGCGACCGTCCTGTAGCACGATGACGGTCGTGGCCAGCCGGGCGACCTCGGCGGCGGAATGGCTGACATAGAGGATCGGGATCCGGGTCTCGTCACGCAGCCTTTCCAGATAGGGCAGGATCTCGGCCTTGCGCGCCTCGTCCAGGGCGGCGAGCGGTTCGTCCGCCAGGATCGTACGCGGATTGGACAGGAGCGCGCGGCCGATCGCGACCCGCTGACGCTCACCTCCCGACAGGGCACCGGGGCGGCGGTCTAGCAAAGAGCCTATCCCCAGCATCTCGATCACCTGTGCAGGCGAGGTAGGGCCGGCCCGGCCTGAGAACCAGCGACCATAGCCCAGATTTTGCCGCACGGTCAGATGCGGGAACAGGCGCGCGTCCTGAAACACATAACCCATGCGCCGACGATGCGGCGGCAGCCAGATTCGACTGGCGCTATCCTGTAGAAACTGGTCCCCCAGCGCGACACGCCCCCGTTCGGGGCGCAAGAGACCGGCCACCGCGTTGATCACCGTGGTCTTGCCGCTGCCCGAGCGCCCGAACAGTACGGTCAGACCAGGCGGCGCTGCAAAGGCCACGTCCAGTGTGAAACCCTGCATCGGATGGCGCAGTTCAACTTCAAGCTTCATATGCCCGCCACCCGTCTGGCAGCGCGCCGGGCCAGTACCTCTGAGGCCAGAAGCGCCCCCAGCGCCAGCACGACTGAGATCAACACCAGCCGCGCCGCGGCGCTCTCCCCGCCCGGCACCTGCAAGAAGGCATAGATGGCCGAGGGCACAGTTTGCGTCTGGCCGGGTATGTTCGAAACAAAGGTGATCGTCGCCCCGAACTCTCCCATCGCCTTGGCAAAGCCAAGGATCGCCCCGGCGATCAGGCCAGGCAGGATCAAGGGCAGGGTGACGGTGGCAAATACCCAGATGCGCGAGGCACCCAGCGTGGCGGCGGCCTGTTCCAGTTTCGGGTCAACCGCCTCGATAGACAGGCGGATGGCGCGGACCATCAGCGGAAAACCCATCACTGCAGCCGCCAGCGCCGCCCCGGTCCAGTGAAAGGCCAGTGTCAGACCAAGCGAGGCCAGCGCCTGACCCAGCGTGCCGGTGGGGCCGAAACTGAGCAGCAGCAGATAGCCGGTGACCACCGGGGGCAGGATCAGCGGTAGGTGCACCAGCCCGTTGAGCAGCGTCTTGCCAGGAAACCGCCCGCGTGCCAGCGCATGCGCCACGAGAAGCGCAAGCGGCAGCGACAGCGCCGTCGCCCAGGCCGAGACCTTCAGCGACAGGGCCACCGCCTGCCATTCATCAGGGCCGAGCCACGCCATGGGTCAATCCTCCACCGGCAGGAAACCATGCCGGACAAAGACCGCCTGCGCCTCGGTGCCAAACAGATGCACAAGGAAGGAACGCGCCGCGGCATTCTCTTGTCCCGCGACCAATGCGGCTGGATACAGGATCGGCGGATGGCTGTCGGTGGCAAAGGTCATCAGCTGAGTGACGCGCGGGTCGGCGCGCGCATCGGTGGCATAGACGATGCCAAAGGGCACGGCGCCGGTGGCCACCAGCGCCAGCGCGGCGCGGGCATTGTCGGTCTGGACCACGCGCGGTGCGAGTTGGTCCCACAGGCTCAGATGAGTCAGCGCTGCCTTGCCATAAATTCCCGCTGGCACCGCTTCGACGAGCGCCATGGCGATCCGTCCGGTGCTGGAGGTCAGATCAGCCGGGGTTCCGTTAGGCGCGTGTCCCGCCGGGGCGATCAGAACCAGCCGGTTTGACACCAGGTCGCGCCGGCTGGCAGGGTCGATTCGGCCCTGATCAGCCAGCCAGTCCATCCAGCCGGGATTGGCCGAGACAAATACCTGAGCTGGTGCGCCCAGCCCGATCTGACGCGCCAGAACCGAGGATCCGGCAAAAGATAGAGCAACGCTGTTTCCTGTCGCTGCCTCGAACCCGGTGGCGATCTCGTCCAGCGCGGTTTTCAGGCTGGCCGCGGCAAAGACGGTGATCTGTTCCGCGTGCGCAGGTCCGGCCAGCAGCAGGGCGCAAGTGAGCGCACGAAGGAACAGGGAAAGGGTCAACGACGGCTCCGGCAAGCGATATGTCTGGATGGAAATATCGCTATGGGCGCGGGCAGGTGCAAGGGCTAACTGCCGGTCTCGTCCTTTCGTAGCAGGGATTGCAGATGTTCCGCATGTGGGGCGCCCGCGCTGTGGCAGGCGGTTTCGAACCGGCGGTAGGCGGCCAGAACCTCTTGCCCGGTCGGGGTCAGGGTGGCGCTGCCACCTTGGGCACCGCCTCGAGCACGCGTCACCACCGGGTCACGGAACATGGCGTTCATCGTCTCGACCAATTGCCAGGCCCGCTTGTAACTCATTCCCATCGCGCGCCCAGCCGCCGCGATCGAACCGGTTTGCGCGATATGGTCCAGCAACGCCGCCTTGCCCGGACCAATCATGCCGGTTTCGCCAAAAACGAGGCGCAGTTTGTAGACGGGGGGCGGGCGTGTGTCGCACATGGCCCGAGTCTGGCGCGTCATGTGCGCGGGGGCAAGAGAGGCCGGCCCCGAGGAGGGGAAAAGGGCCCGGCCTGATGGCTCAACCCGCCAACCGCTGGGGGGCAAGCAGCAACGCGCCGATCCGGCGCCCGGTATCCAACATCCGGTTTGAAAAGCCCCATTCGTTGTCATACCAGCTGACCACCCGCACCAGCCCGTCCGCGGTGACGCTGGTCTGGGCGGCCGCAAAGCACGAGGAATGGCTGTCATGGTTGAAATCGACCGAGACCAGCGGATCCTCTTCATAAGCGAGGATACCGGCCAGCGGCCCCTCGGCGGCGGCGCGGATGGCGGCGTTCACCGCCTCGCGGGTGGCCGGACGCTCGGGCACGAAACTCAGATCGACCAGCGAGACATTGGGCGTGGGCACCCGGATCGCCGAGCCTTCGAGCCGGCCCTTGAGATGCGGCAGCACCTCGGAAATGGCGCGCGCCGCGCCGGTCGAGGTGGGGATCATCGAGACCGAGGCCGCCCGCGCGCGATAGAGATCGCGATGCGCGGTGTCATGGGTCGGCTGGTCGCCGGTATAGGCGTGGATCGTGGTCATGTAGCCGGTCTTGATGCCAAAGGCGCGGTCCAGCACCATCGCCACCGGTGCCAGGCAATTGGTGGTGCACGAGGCATTGGACACGATCAGATCGTCAGCGGTCAGCGTATTGTCGTTGACGCCAAAGACCACGGTACGGTCCGCTTCCTTGCCGGGGGCCGAGATCAGCACCCGTTTCGACCCGTTCTCCAGATGCCGCGCGGCCTGTTCGCGCGCAGTGAACAGCCCGGTGCATTCATAAGCGATATCCACATCGGACCAGGGCAGATCCTCGGGGTTGCGGATCGCTGTCAGGCGGATGCTGTTGCGGCCCACGATCATGCGGTCGCCCTCGACCAGTACCCGCGCCCGCAGACGGCCATGCACGCTGTCGTATTTCAGCAGATGCGCCAGGGTCTCGGGGCTGGCAAGGTCGTTGATCGCCACCACCTCGATATCCTCGGCGCCGCTTTCGACCAGCGCCCGCAGCACCCCGCGACCGATGCGGCCAAAGCCGTTGATTGCCACTTTCAGTGTCATGCCGTCCTCCATCGATGTGCCCGGTTGGCTCAGTTGAGAATTTGTTAGCGCTAACAAATCAAAAAAGCAATCGCTTTCTGGGACAGGTGAAGGAGGCGCCTGACCCGTTCAGGCGATCCTGCAGCGCAACCCTCGTAAAAACCGCAGTCTAAAGAAGCTCTTGCCAGCGGTGGCAGGCAACCGCGTGGCCGCCCTCTGTTTGCAACACGGGTTCGCGTGTTTTGCACAGGTCCGTCGCATGCGGGCAGCGGGTGTGGAACTTGCACCCAGGGGGCTGGTTGGTGGGAGAGGGGATCTCACCCTCAAGCCTTTGCGCACGGTCCCGGTCATCGGGGTCGAGCGACGGGATCGCTGAAAACAGCGCCTTGGTATAGGGGTGGCGCGGTGCTGCGAACAGCTTGCGGGTCGGCGCGCTTTCCACGATCCGGCCCAGATACATCACCGCCACATGGTCACAGCTATGGGCCACCACGCTCAGGTCGTGGCTGATGAACATATAGGTCAGGCCCAGCTCGGACTGGAGGTTCTTCAGCAGGTTCAGGATATCGGCCTGGATCGACACATCCAGCGCGGCGACGGATTCGTCGGCCACCACGAAACGCGGCCCCGAGACCAGCGCGCGCGCGATCGAGATCCGCTGCCGCTGTCCGCCCGAGAAGGCATGCGGAAAGCGGCGCAGATGTTCCAGGTTCAACCGGCATTTCGCCGCGATCTCGCGCACGCGGGCATCGGTTTCCTCGCGCGAGGCGGTCAGCCCCATCACCTCGAGCGGTTCGGCGATGATGTCGCGCACGGTCATGCGCGGGCTGAGCGCGGCATAGGGATCCTGAAAGATCAGTTGCGCGCGCTTGCGATAATCCTTCAACTCGGCGCCGGACAGGGTGGCGAGGTCGTAACGCACCTCGCCATCGTCATAGGTTGCATGGCCGCCGGTGATCGGCACCGCGTTGAGCAGCGCCCGGCCCAGCGTGGTCTTGCCCGAGCCGCTTTCGCCCACCACGCCAAAGAACGACCCGCGCGGGATACCGATGGAAATCCCGTCCACCGCCTTGAGCGTCTTCTTGTTGAAGAGACGCCCGCCCACGGGAAAGCCCACCGTCAGGTCGCGCGTCTCGATCAGCAGTTCCTCGGTCATGCGGCGGTGTCCTGATGGCAGAGATGGCAGGCGGTGCGGTGATCCGGGCCGGTATCGGCCCAGCCCGGCACCGCTGTACGGCAGATATCGCCGATGATCCGGGTACAGCGGGTGTGGAACACGCAGCCGTCGGGCCGTTCCAGCGGCGAGGGGATGTCGCCCGGTACCGGCTGCAAGGGTTTGTCCAGATCGTCCAGCTGCGGCAGCGCGTCGATCAGGCCACGGGTATAGGGGTGACGCGGGTTTCGTATCACCTCGCGTACAGGACCCTGCTCGACCATGCGGCCCAGATACATCACCGCCACCTTGTCGGCGGTCTGTGCCACCACGCCCAGGTCATGGGTGATAAAGATGATGCCCATGCCGAACTCGGCCACCAGATCCTTCATCAGGTCGATCACCTGCGCCTGGATGGTCACATCCAGCGCCGTGGTCGGCTCGTCGGCGATCAGGAGCTTGGGCCGCGTCGACAGTGCCATGGCGATCATCGCGCGCTGGCGCATGCCGCCGGACAGTTCGAACGCGTATTGGTTGAACCGGCTGGCCGCATCAGAGATGCCGACCCGGTCGAGCATCTCGATAGACAGGTCGCGCGCGGCGCGTTTGCTCAGATCGGTGTGGATCAGCAGCTGTTCCACCATCTGGCTGCCGATGGTCATTGCTGGCGCGAAACTGGCCATCGGCTCCTGAAAGATCATGCTGACAGCGCCGCCACGCACGATCTCCATGTCGCGCGGGCGTTTCAGCGACATCACATCCACCGGCCCGCCGTCCAGGTGCAGGGTGATCCGGGTAGCGGGGTCGTAAACGGCATTGGCGGCGTTCAGCTTCATCAGCGCCTTGGCGGTCACCGACTTGCCCGAACCGCTTTCGCCCACCAGCCCCATCACCTCGCCTGGGGCGAGCGAGAACGACACATCCTCGACCGCGGTGATAAGCCCCTCGTCGGTGCGGAATTGCAGCGTCAGGTTCTCGACGTCGATCAGGCTCATTTGCGGCTCTCCGAATAGGGATCGGCCGCGTCGCGCAGACCATCGCCGACAAAGACAAAGGCCATGACCAGCGCGATGAAGAACAAGACCGGGATGAAGTACCACTGATAGTTCAGCAGCACGTCGGCCTTGGTCACGTTCTGCAACATCACGCCCAGGCTGTTGACCGGGTCCTTGAGGCCAAGCCCGATAAAGCTGAGCGCGGTTTCGCTGAGCACGACATAGGGAAACGAGATCACCAGATCGACGATGATATAGCTGGTGAAACTGGGCAGCAGGTGGCGGCGGATGATGTGGCTGGGCGAGGCGCCGCATAGCTGCGCGGCCAGCACGTATTCCTGATTGCGCTCGGTCAGCAGGTGCGTGCGCACCCGGCGCGCCAGCGTCGGCCAGCCGACCAGCCCCAGGATCAGGGTAATGACAAAGAACCGCGTCTCGGCCGACCATTCCGGCGGGATAAAGGCGGCGATGGCCATGAAAAGCGGGATCGAGGGTATGGTGCGCACCGCGTCCGTCACCATCTGGATCACGCTGTCGATCATGCCGCCATAATAGCCCGCGATCCCCCCGATGGCGAGCGCCAGCACGAAAGAGATCAGAACCCCAAGCGTTCCGACCTGCAGCGAGGTCCAGACCGCATGCAGGGTGCGGCTGAAGATATCCTTGCCTGCACTATCGGTGCCGAACAGGTGGACATAGCCCTGATCCATGCCGAACAGGTGGATGTTGCCGGGGATGAAGCCGAACAGCTTGTAACTGTCGCCCTGAACGAAGAACTGCACATAGCGCCGTTCATCCTCGTTCACCTTTTCCACCCAGCGAAAATTGGTGGCAAGCGAGCGTTCACGGGTGACCGTGTGCAGGAAGGGGCGCAGGGAACAGCCGTTCTTGTCGCAGAATTTAGGGATCTGCGGCGCGCCGTTCAGGTAATCCTTGTCCCGCCCCGCGACGGTGGGGTCATAGGGCGACAGGAAGGGGGCAAAGAGGCCCGACAGGATCAGCACCACGAGCACGGTGGCCGCCACCATGGCGGCGCGCTGTTTCTTGAACCGTGCCCAGATCAACTGCCGCTGCGAGGCGGTGAAATAGGCTTCCTTGGCGGTCTGGCTTGGGGCTGTCATCGGATCACCTCAGGATGCTCTTGCGCACGCGCGGGTCGATAACCGCCAGCAGGATGTCGGTGGCAAAGTTCAACGTCACGATCGAGGCGGTCAGAAGGAAAATGATGGCGCCCGCCAGTTGCTGGTCGTTCGAGCGCGCCAGGGCTTCGAGCAGCAGCGATCCGGCCTCGGTCAGGGTCAGGATCAGCGCCACGATGGGCAGTTCGTTGAAGATACGGTTGAGGTCGAAACCCAGCGAATTGACGATCGGCCCCAGCGCATGCCGCGCCGGATAGCGCCACAGCAGGCGCCGGCCATAAAGCCCGCGCGCGGCGGCGGCGGTGACGTATAGCTTGCCGATCTCGTCCGACATCAGCGCGCGCACGGTTTGCAGGGCAAAAGCAGTGGCCGACCAGCCCAGGATAAACACAGGCAGCCAGGCATGTTTCAACAGGTCCAGCACCCGGTCGACCGACCAGGGCGCCTCCTTGTATTCGGGCGAAAACAGGCCCGTCAGCGTCTCGCCGAAATAGACGGTCGAGATCAGCATCACCATCAGCGCCAGCAGGAAATTGGGCATCGCCAGCCCCAGATAGCTGACCACGCGCAGCGAGTTGTTCAGGTAGGGATTGCGCGAGGCGGCCGAGATGATGCCGACCGGAATGGCGATCATATAGGCCACGAACAGCGCGCCCAGACAGATCCAGAGAGAAATCCAGAACTTGTCGCCCAAGAGTTGCGCGATATCGACACGCAGGATGCAGCTATCGCCGAAATCGCCCTGGAACGCGCCCGCCAGCCAACTGGTCCAGCGGGTCAGGAAGGGTTGATCCAGCCCCAGCCGGGCGCGCTCGGCCGCGATATCGGCCAGCGTGATGGCGGAGCCTTGGGTGTTCTTGTAGGCCAGATAGCGCTCGGCACAGTCGCCGGGAACCAGCTCCATTAGCGAGAAGACGATCAGCGACACGATCACCAGCGTGATCAATGCCATAACCGCCCGCGTGGCGGCAAATCGCGCGAAATGAAGCATCGAGACCTCGTTGAAGGGAAGGAGAAACGGGCAGCCGCGCCGCCCGTTTCCGGGATGTCCTTATTCGCTCAGCCACCACTGGGCGGGGCGATAGGGATAGGTCCGGTAGAACTCGTAGGACTGCGTCTTGAACTCGGGGAAGTTCTTGAGCTTGTTCGAGTGATAGACCGGCGCCGGGGCGTTGATGGTACCGATGAACAGAAGCTCGCCGGTCATGATCTCGACCATCTTCTGCGCGGCGGCAATCGAGGTTTCGGTGCCCGGAGCGCTCGACTGGTAGGTGTCCAGCGCGCCTTTCAGTTCGGCGACCCAAGCGGGCGGTTCCACCCCGGCAGAGCCGTTCGAGCTGATCCACTCGGCCCAGAGCATGCCGGTGCGTACGTCGAAATAGCCGTCAAAGGGCGGCACCCAGATCTCGCCATCGCCCAGGATCGAACCGGCGGGCTGGCCCTTGCCCCACATCATCACGTCCAGCGTGTTGGCCGATTGCGACGAGCGGTATTCGTCCGAGGTGACCTCTTTGATGGTGGTGGTGACACCCACATCGGTCCAGTTCTGGGCGATCAGTTCCACCAACTGCGAGGAGCTGGCTTGGGTCGAGAACTGCCAGTCCAGGACGAACGGATCGCCATTGGGCAGATCGCGGTCACCGTCTCCGTCCTTGTCGACAACGCCGATCTCGTCCAGCAGGGCGCGGGCGCGGTCGGGGTCGAACGCGATTTCGTGGTTCGACCATTTCTCGTCGATGAAATCGGGACGCGGCGAGAAGCCGATATACTGGTTGGGCGTGCCCAGGCCAAATGCCACGACTTCGTTCAGCTGATCGCGGTCGATGGCCACCGACATGGCGGTACGGAACCGCACATCGTTGAAGATCGCGCGCTTGCCCATGTCTTCGGAGGTGACGTTGAAGGTCAGCGTCGCGCTGGCGATGCCCGGTTTCACGTCGACGGTGTAGTTGCCCTTTTCCTGGCCTTCCAGCAGCACCGGCGCCTGGGTCAGGTTGACCGCCTGCGACTTGTAATCCACCTCGCCGTTCAACAGTTTCAGCGTGCGTACTTCCTCATCACCCACATAGGTCTCGTCCATCTCCGAGATATAGGGCAGCTGGTTGCCGGCGGTGTCCACCTGGAAGAAATAGGGGTTGGCGACATAGTGCCGGCCCTCGGTGGTTTCCTTCACCAGTATATGGCTTTCCAGCGTCGGCATGGTGTCCTTGGGCAGCCCGGCCAGCTTGTCGCCCGCGGTCAGCATGGGCGAGGGCGTGTCCATCCAGTCCGAGTTGCCGTAATAGGCCTTGATCAGCTCATAGCCGTTTTCATAGCCCAGAGCTTGCGCATTTGCATCCGCGTTGGAATCCAGCGCCGGATGGAACTGGTCAAAGAAATGCTTGGGCTGGAACGGCTGCACATAGGTGAACGAGAATGTCTCGATCAGGCCCGGCTTGGGCGCTTCCAGCGTGAACCGGACGGTGGTGTCGTCGACGGCTTCGACCTTCATAGGCTTGCCACCGGCCAGGGCGTAATCCTTGGGCTCGGCCATGACATTGGTGTCCATCATCAGGTTGTCATACCAGAACACCACGTCGGCGGCGGTAAAGGGCGCGCCATCCGACCATTTGTGACCCGCGCGCAGATGCACCGTCAGCTGGGTGAAATCCTCGTTCCATTCCCAGGACTTGGCGACATTCGGCACCACGGTTTGCAGGTCGTCGGAATAGCGGAACAGGTTCACGTGACGCACCGAAAGGAAATCCGAGGTGCCGGATTCGGTGGCGTTCGACAGGGCGTCGAACTGGCCGCCATACTGGCCGATCCCGTCATAGGGGGCGACGACCAGCGGTTCGGACGGTAGACGCTCGGCCAGGGGCGGCAGGGCCGGGTTGCCCTTGATGCGGGCGTTCAGATCACCAATCGCCGGGTTTTCGGCAAAATCCATGGTGCAGCCGGCAGCAGACTGGAACTCGGCCAGGTCGTATTGCTGCGGAAAGGTGCCCGAGGCGACCCCCATCGGGTCGGCAACGGTCACGGCGGGACAGGCGGCAAGCGCGGCGCCGGGCAGGGCCAGGGCGGCGACGCCGGAGAGAAGTATGCGTTTCATGAGACCTCCGTCGGAATGGTTAGCGTTTTGTGGTTTGTGTTTGAGTGCCCCTTGTCCCGGGGCGGCGGTGTCCGGGTCGTGATACGGCCCGATTTTGTTGCGAGGTGCGTAGCCACCCCGCAACGGTCGAGAGCGTCTTGCAGCGCATCCGGCGGTGCGGCGTCGGTCACCAGGTCGGTAACGGCCTCTATCGGTGCGGCGATACAGGGGGCAAGGGCGGTGAACTTGCGGAAATCGGCGGCCACGATCACACGGCTGGCATTGCCCAATAGCGCGCGGGTCAGATCGGCCTCGCGCGGATTGGCGGCAAGCACGCCCAGTTCCGGCGATAGCGCATCGGCGCCGATCACCAAAGCGTCAAAGGCGAATTGGCGGGCAAACTCCTCGGTGGCGCGGCCAAAACACCCCCGTTCCGAGCGCGACACCTCGCCCCCGGCAAGAAACACGCGGCTACCATTGTGTTCTGCCAGCGACGCGACGGTCGAGATCGAATTGGTGACCACGGTCAGGTCGCGCCGTTCGCGCAGTTGTTCGGCGACATATGTGGTTGTCGAGCCGACATTGATGAACAGTGTCATACCGTCTCGGATCAGCTCGAGTACACCCTTGGCGATGCGGGTCTTTTCCTTGGGCTGTTGCTCCAGCGCCCCGGAATACATCGGTGCGTCCTGCGAGCCACGTAGGTAGGTGCCGCCATGCACCCGTTCGACCTTGCTCTGCTTGGCCAGGGTTTTGACCAGGCGGCGGACCGTCTCTTCTGAGACGTCCATCACCTGCGCGATCTGGGCGTTGCGCGCGGACCCGCCAAGGCGGGCGAGAACGTCGAGAAGTTCGTGGCCCCGATGGGGGAGTTTGGGGTCTGCATCGGACATGGGGAATGAAACACACAAATGCCGTCATTAATCCACAAAAAACAAACACGTGTAACAGGCGTATGACTTACGGGTGTTATTTCTGTTAACCCTGAAAGTTTTTTTCAGGCAGTTCGCCCGGCCGGGTACAGAAAACGTCGCAAATGGAAGAGAATCGGTCGCGCGGGCGACGAGAACCTGTCTCAGTTGGGCGAAAGCTGCGGCGAGCTTTCAACAGATTCTCGACAAGGGGCACATATGGCCAGACGCATCTCCGAACCGGCGCGCGAAATCGACATCGTACATGAAACCGATGTGCTGGTGGTGGGCTCGGGGCCGGGTGGCCTGCCCGCGGCCCTGGCTGCGGCGCGGGCTGGCGCCGAGGTCACGCTGGTTGAACGGTTCGGCTGTTTCGGAGGCAACCTGACCGTGGTCGGGGTCGAGGGGATGCACTGGTATCGCCACGAACAGACCATCGAATCGAATGGCATCGCCCGCGAGTTCGAGGAGAAGGCCAAGGAAATGGGTGCCGCCGTACCAGAAAGCCAGTCGCTGAGCCACGAGATCGACAGCGAGGGGTTCAAGCTGGTCGCCGACCGGATGGTGCTGGACGAGCCCAATATCCGCCCCATGCTGCACCGCTTCTTTGTGGCCCCCCTGATGGAGGGCGATACCATCATCGGCATCGTTACCGAGTCGAAGTCGGGGCGCGAGGCGATCCTGGCCAAGCGAGTGATTGATGCCACGGGCGATGCCGATGTAGTGGCCCGCGCCGGAGCGCCCGTTCACAAGACGCCTGCGGAACAGATGATGGCTGCCTCTGTCATGTTTCATCTGGCCGGAGTGGACAAGCAGCGGTTCATGGATGGGATCAAGGCCGATCCGCAGACCTACAAGGACTGGGGCGGCGGCGAGTGGAATATCGAGACTTCTGGGAAAGAGGATGAC
Organism: Ruegeria sp. YKSF070; assembly: GCF_059612725.1. Lineage (NCBI taxonomy): Bacteria > Pseudomonadati > Pseudomonadota > Alphaproteobacteria > Rhodobacterales > Roseobacteraceae > Ruegeria > Ruegeria sp. YKSF070. Next base: position 47,218 of record NZ_JBXWRD010000026.1, read on the forward strand.
ATGTTCTCTCCATTCCTCAAGAAGCCGTTCCAGCAGGCGATCCGGGACGGGTTGATCCCGCCACATCTGAACACGATCTCGGGCACATGGGGGGCGGTGCATGACACCGGCGAACTTACCTACATGAACCTCATCCATCTAGATGGCTGCGACGGTACAGATCCCGACAGCCTGACCACCTACGAGATCGAGGGCCGCCGCCAGACCATGCTGGCCATCGAGGCGCTGCGCCGCTATACGCCCGGATGCGAGAATATTCGCCTGCGCAATTTCGGCATGTCGATCGGTATCCGCGATACCCGCAAGGTCGACTGTCTCTACAACATGACCGAGACGGATGTGCGCGAACAGGGTCGGTTCGAGGATTCTATCGGCATCTTCCCCGAGTTCATTGACGGCTACGGCATCCTGATCCTGCCCACCACCGGACGCTATTTCCAGATGCCCTATCGCAACCTGCTGCCCCGCAAGGTGAAAAACCTGCTGGTCGCGGGCCGCATCACCGGCGGCGACCGGATCAGCCACGCCGCCACCCGCAACATGGCCTGCTGCGCGGTGACCGGGCAGGGCGCGGGGATTGCGGCGGCGCTATCGGTGAAATCGAACCGCCCGCTGGACGAAATCGACCCGCTGCTGATCCAGAAGGAACTGGAGCGTCAGGGCGGGCGGCACCACTGAACGAAAAAGGCCCCGCCGGGTGGCGGGGCCCTTGATCTGGTTTCGAACCGATCAGCCGATGGCGACGGCCTTCACGTCCTCGTCGATATAGGGGACATACTGTTCGAAATTGTCGGCGAACATCTGCACCAGCTTGGCCGCCTGCTTGTCAAAGGCGCCCTGATCGTCCCAGGTGCGGCGCGGGTCCAGCAGAACCTCGGCTACGCCCGGCACCGATACCGGCACGTCAAAGCCGAAATTGGCGTCCTTGCGGAATTCGGCATTGTTGAGCGAGCCGTTGAGCGCGGCGGTCAGCAGGGCGCGGGTGGCCTTGATCGGCATCCGGCTGCCAACACCATAGGCGCCGCCGGTCCAGCCGGTGTTGACCAGCCAGCAGGTCGCGCCGTGACGGGCGATCTTGTCACGCAGCAGATTGCCATAGACCTCGGGGCGGCGCGGCATGAAGGGCGCGCCAAAGCAGGTCGAGAACGTCGGCTGCGGCTCGGTCACGCCCCGCTCGGTTCCGGCAACCTTCGAGGTGAAGCCCGACAGGAAGTGATACATCGCCTGCGCCGGGGTCAGCCGCGCGATCGGCGGCAGCACGCCAAAGGCGTCGCAGGTCAGCATGATGATGTTCTTGGGATGCCCGCCCAGGGCCGAGGCCGAGGCGTTCGAGATGTATTCCAGCGGATAGGCGCAACGCATGTTGGCCGTCAGGCTGTCATCGTCGAAATCCAGTTCCTTGGTCTCTTCATCGAACACCATGTTCTCGATGACGGTGCCAAACTTGGTGGTGGTGGCGTAGATTTCCGGCTCGGCCTCGGGGTTGAGGTTGATGGTCTTGGCATAGCAGCCACCTTCGAAGTTGAAGGTGCCGCGATCCGACCAACCGTGCTCGTCATCGCCGATCAGCACGCGCGCCGGATCGGCCGACAGCGTGGTCTTGCCGGTGCCGCTGAGGCCAAAGAACACCGCGGTGTCGACCGGGTTGCCGACCGCATGGTTGGCCGAGCAGTGCATCGGCATCACGCCTTTTTCCGGCAGCATGTAGTTCAGCAGCGTGAACACCGATTTCTTGTTCTCGCCCGCATATTCGGTGCCGCCGATCAGGATCAGCTTGCGGTCGAAATTCATCGCGATCACGGTCTCGCTGCGGCAGCCATGCTTGGCCGGATCGGCCTGGAAGCTGGGGCAGTTGATGACGGTGAAATCGGCCACGAACTCGTTCAGATCCTCGCGCGCCGGACGGCGCAGCAGATGGCGGATGAACAGGTTGTGCCAGGCCAGTTCGGTGACCATGCGCACGTTGATCGAATAGGCCGGGTCGGCGCCGCCGACCAGATCCTGAACGAAATAGTCCTTGCCCTTCATATGGGCCAGCATGTCGTCATAAAGCGCGTCGAACCCTTCGGGGGTCATCTCGGCATTGTTTTCCCACCAGATGCTGTCGGCAACGCTGGCGGTCTTGACCACGTGCTTGTCCTTGGGCGAGCGACCGGTGAACTTGCCGGTGGTGACAAGGAAGGCGCCGCCATTGCCCAGCGTTCCCTCACCCCGCTTCAGCGCCGCTTCGATCAGCGCCGGTTCCATGAAGTTGTAATAGACATTGCCCAGACCCTCGATGCCCTGATCTTCGAGGCGGAATTGCGGGTTAACCCGTCCAGATGTCATGCGTTTTTCTCCGTGTGTCGGCGCGCGAACCGCGTGGGCCTGCTTACGCCCTTGGGGCTTGGACCCGGCAAATCGGCCGGTGAGCGGGGTCTTAACATGACGCTTTGGGACATGAACAGGACGCTTTGGCGCAGTTAGCGCAACCAAGGCTTAGTTTAGCGCAACCATGAAATTCGCGCCATTTTTCGGGGCGATAATTCAGATCGCGTTAGGATTTTTTTGCACCAATTGTGGACAGCGAACCGGCGATTCGCAGTTTCAGATTGATTCGCAAAGCTAAAAGAGCGATGAATGAGGAAAAAATAAGGCAGAAGCGAGCAGTATAGGGGCACTCAATAATGTCAAAGATTGCTTTGGTTGATGATGACAGGAACATCCTGACATCCGTTTCGATGACTCTCGAGGCCGAGGGATTCGAAGTCGAAACCTATAACGATGGTCAAGCCGCCCTTGACGCGTTCAACAAGAAATTGCCGGACATGGCCGTGCTCGATATCAAGATGCCGCGCATGGACGGGATGGATTTGTTGCAGCGGTTGCGCCAGAAAACCCAGATGCCGGTGATCTTCTTGACCTCGAAGGATGACGAGATCGACGAGGTTCTGGGCTTGCGCATGGGCGCAGACGACTACGTCAAGAAACCGTTCTCGCAGCGCCTGCTGGTAGAGCGGATTCGCGCGCTGTTGCGGCGGCAGGAAGCGGTCGCGGGAGATGCCGCAGGCACCACCACAAGCGAGACCAAGGTGATGGAAAGGGGCCATCTGCGGATGGACCCGCTGCGTCATGCGGTCAGTTGGAAAGGGGTGGATGTGTCGCTGACCGTCACCGAGTTCCTGCTGCTGCAGGCGCTGGCCCAGCGTCCCGGCTTCGTCAAGAGCCGCGACCAGTTGATGGACGTGGCCTATGACGATCAGGTCTATGTGGACGACCGGACCATCGACAGCCATATCAAACGCCTGCGCAAGAAGATGCGCAGCGCCGACCCGGATTTTGCAGCGATTGAGACGCTGTACGGGATCGGTTACAGATATAACGAAGAATAACCGCCCGGGATCGGGCGCCTCGAGGGGGAGCGCGTGCGCGACACCGGCACCTCAGAAAGCGATCGCAGCGGTGACGTTGTGCTGGGCGACGACTGGGTCGCCCCGCAAAGCACCGTGTCCAGAGAGTTGCGGGTCAAGCGGGCCCGGCGCAGCTTGTTTTCGCTGCGTGGCTCGCCGCTGACACGCAAGATCATCACCTTCAACCTGATCGCACTGATCATTCTGGTTGCTGGAATTCTCTATCTCAATGATGCGCGTGACGGGCTGGTGGTGCAGCGCGCCGGTGCGCTGGTCGGCGAGACGCAGCTCGTCGCCGATGTGTTCGAGGCGCAGATAACCGGAAGCGCCCCGGTGAACCTGGCTACCGGGGACGGGTGGATGTGGCCGCGACGCTCGAGGGTCTTAGCCTGCGCCGCGGCGCCGAGGTCTTCGTGTTCGACGCGGCGCGCAACATGGTCGGGCAAGGCAAGGGTGTCGACGTCAATCCCGGCCTGCAAGCCTTGTTCGAAGACAAGGCCGGCAGCACCATTATAACCGACGCGCTCAGCGGTTTGTGGCGGGGGGTGTCCTCGGTCTTTGCCGGTGCACCCAACAGCACGGCGCCGTCGCTCGAGACGCAGATTGCACTGCTCCTGCCCGGCGCACTTGAGGGAGAGACCCGTGTCGAAACGGTTCTGAACACCGCAGGCGGAACCGTGATCGCGGCGGCGACACCGATCTTGCAGGCTGGAACACCCATCGGGGCCGTCGCGATGGCGAGCCCGGCGGGTGAGATCGACGCGCTGGCCCGTCGCGACCGAGAGCGGGTGCTGCAGATGTTCGTGGTCGCGCTGCTGGTCTCGGTGGGGTTGAGCCTTGTTCTCGCCTCGACGATTGCAAACCCGCTGGCCGATCTGGCCGAGGCCGCCGAACTGGGGCGCGACCGCAACTCTCGGCGGATGAACCCCGGTCGCATTCGCATCCCCGATCTGTCGGCACGCCCCGACGAGATCGGCAGGCTCAGCCGGGCGCTGCGCGGCATGGTCTCGGCGCTGTATAACCGGATCGAGGGCAATGAACAGTTCGCCGCCGACGTGGCGCACGAGATCAAGAACCCGCTTGCCAGCCTGCAATCGGCGGTGGGAACCCTGCGCATGATCCGGCGCGAGGATCAACGCGACAAGCTGTTGTCGGTCATCGAACACGACGTGCGCCGGCTGGACCGGCTGGTCAGCGACATCTCGAATGCCTCGCGGCTGGACGCTGAACTGGTCAAGGAAGAGGAACAATCTTTCAACCTTCTGAACATGCTCGACAATCTCAACCAGTATCTGGGCGAGGACGCGCGTTCCAAAGGCATCGACTATATCACCGACATGCCGCCCGACCCGATCATGATCCAGGGGCTCGAGGCGCGGCTGGCGCAGGTTTTCGTCAACCTGATCACCAATGCGATTTCCTTTTGCGAGGACGGGGACGCGATCCGCGTCTGGGCGCGACACCGCGCCAATCGCGTGCTGATCGTGGTCGAGGATACCGGCCCGGGCATCCCGGACGAGGCGCTGTCGAAGATATTCAAACGGTTCTATTCACAGCGCCCCGAAGAGCATTTCGGCAACAATTCCGGCCTTGGGCTTGCGATCTCGAAACAGATTGTCGAGGCGCATGGCGGCGTGATCTGGGCCGAGAACATCCGCCCGACCGAGGCGGATGTCACCTCGGATCCGCTCGGTGCCCGCTTTGTCGTGGGTTTGCCGATCTGAGCCCGTGGAACCCGCTGCCCTCCTAGGCCTGAAGGATCGTGAGCAGGCTGTGATCCATGCCAGCTGTGTCGCGGTCGCCGGGTGTGGGCTGCTGATCACGGGCGCTTCGGGTGCGGGAAAATCAGCGCTGGCGCTTGAGATGATGGCGCTGGGCGCGTGCCTTGTTTCGGATGACCGGGTCTCGCTCGGCGCCACACGACAAGGGATACTGGCCGATGCGCCCGATACCATACGGGGCTTGATCGAGGCGCGCGGACTTGGCCTTTTGCGGGCCGAGACGGTCGGCCCGGTCCGACTTACCCATGTGCTGGATCTGGACCGGCCTGAACCGCAGAGATTGCCCGAATTTCGCGAAATATTCCTGTTGAGGCATTCGCTTCCCTTGCTTTTTCGACCGGATGTCCCCCATTTAGCAGCATCGTTGATCCAACTTCTCAAGGCGGGGCGAGCAGCCCCCGAAGCGCTATTTCCATGAGTGAGACATCTCAGGTCGTTTTTGTGACAGGGCCGTCCGGCGCGGGGCGTTCCACGGCGATCAACGTGCTAGAGGATCTCGGCTTTGAGGCGATCGATAACCTGCCCATGGGCCTATTGATGCGCCTGCTCGACGGGCCGGCATTGCGTCGTCCGCTGGCGCTGGGACTCGACGCGCGCAACCGGGATTTCTCTACCGAGGGATTTCTCGATCTTTCCAAGAGGTTAAGCGGCCTTGACGGTTTTCAGGTGACCACCCTCTATCTGGATTGCAGCGCCGACGTCCTGCTGCGCCGGTTCTCGGAAACGCGGCGCCGCCATCCGATGTCCCCGGGTTCCAGCCCTTTGGCAGGGGTCGAGCGTGAGCTGGAACTGTTGCGGCCCATTCGTGAGGCGGCCGATACGCTGATCGACACGACAGCCCTGAATGTCCACCAGCTGCGCAGAGAGGTCGAACGGTGGTTCGCCCCGTCGGACGGCAGCATGCTGGCCATCTCGATCGAAAGTTTTTCGTTCAAGCGGGGTCTGCCGCGGGGCTTGGACATGGTGTTCGACTGCCGGTTTCTGGCCAACCCCTATTGGCAACCGACGTTGCGAGCGTCGAATGGACGCGACCCGGCCGTGGCCTCTTTCGTACATGCCGATCCTCAGTATCTGCCGTTTTTCGAACGGGTCACCGAGTTGCTGCGATCCCTGCTGCCCGCCTTTCGGCACGAAGGAAAGACGCATCTGAGCGTCGGATTCGGGTGTACCGGGGGGCAACACAGGTCGGTTGCACTGGCCGAGGCAGTGGCAAAGGCCCTTGCGGATGCGGGCGAGCAGGTGTCAATTAGGCATCGCGAAATGGAACGGCGCAAGCCGGATGTGAGGCCGGATTGATCGGAATAGTGATCGTTGCACATGGGGGGTTGGCCCGGGAATATCTGGCTGCCGTCGAACATGTGGTCGGGCATCAGCCAGGCCTGATCGCGATCGCGATCGAGGCAGATCATGACCGGGACGAGAAGCAGCAGGAAATTCTTGCAGCCGCAAATGCTGTCGATGCCGGGGATGGCGTCGTGGTCGTGACTGATCTTTTTGGCGGCTCGCCCTCCAATCTCAGCTTGCGCGCTTGCGCGCCCGCCGATCGGCGTATTCTATATGGCGCCAACCTGCCGATGCTGATCAAACTTGCAAAAAGCCGGCACTTGCCGGTGGGGGACGCAGTACGGGCGGCGATGGAGGCAGGGCGCAAGTATATCAACACACAGAACGTGACACTGGATTGAGCCTGGACGGAACTGAATGGCGCAACGTACATTGAAGATCATCAACGAAAAGGGCCTGCATGCCCGGGCATCGGCCAAGCTGGTCGAGGTGGTCGAAGGCTTCGACGCGACCGCCGAAGTGTCGCGCGACGGTCTGTCCGCCTCGGGGGACAGTATCATGGGGCTTTTGATGTTGGCAGCCGCGCGCGGAACCACTATTGACGTCGAGACCTCAGGCCCGGACGCGGATGCCCTGGCGGATGCGCTCGAGGCACTGGTGAACGACAAGTTCGGCGAGGGTTTCTGACCCAGTCGTGCGCGACCTGAAGAACGGAACAAGACCAAGTGGTGGAAACCGCGCAGAACAGCAAGTCAGGATCGGTGGTGCAACCGTCCACCCCGCCGGGCGAGGTCTATGACCGCCGCACCCTGACCTATGCCAATTCCTTTGATGACCGCTGGACCTCGACCTGGATTCGGACGATCGAGTGGATGACGGGCAAGCTGACCATCCTGCGCATGGTCAACCGGTTCGAAAAGACCAACGAACAATATCGCGGCCAAAAGTTCTGGGGCGGCGCGCTCAAGACGATGGGCATCGATCTGCTGACGCCTGCCGAACAGATCGCCCGCATTCCCAGGGAGGGACCGGTCGTGGTGGTCGCAAACCATCCGCACGGGATGGTCGATGGCATGATCCTGGCCGAACTGATCGGCCGGGTCCGGCAGGATTACCGCATCCTCACCCGCTCGGTCCTGACCGGGCTCGACGAGGCGGCAACCAGCTTCATGATCCCGGTGCCGTTCCCCCATGACCCCGAGGCCCAGCGCAAGATGGTCGAGATGCGGGCCAATGCGATGGCACATCTCAAGGCCGGAGGCGTGGTGGCCCTGTTCCCCTCTGGCGTGGTGATGTCCTCGGACAGCTGGTGGGGGCCGCCGGTCGAGCGGGAATGGAACGTGTTCACCGCCCAGATGATCCGCCGATCCGGCGCGCGCGTGGTGCCGATCTATTTCCCAGGTCGCAACTCGCGCGCCTATCAGATTGCCTGTCAGGTCTCGCCGATCCTGCGGCAGGGTCTCCTGTTGCATGAAATCGTCCGCTCCTGCAAGAAACCGCAGGCGCCGGTGATTGGCGCGCCAATCCCGGATCAGGACATGGAGATGCTGGGCCGTGACCCGCGCGGTTTCATGGCCTGGCTGCGCCAGCACACGCTATCGCTCAAGGGATAGCACGCGGCCCTTCTTTCACTTTGTTTCAAATACTCCGGGGGAGTCGCCCGAAACGGGCGGCGGGTGCAGCGCCCCCTTGACTCTTTCCCGCTTCAGCGTGTGGGAACCGGTATCTCGCCGCGATAGTCGTAGAACCCGCGCTGGGTCTTGCGGCCCAGCCACCCGGCCTCGACATATTTGGTCAGCAAGGGGCAGGGGCGATACTTGGTGTCGGCCAGCCCGTCATGCAGCACATTCATGATCGCCAGGCAGGTGTCCAGCCCGATGAAATCGGCCAGTTCCAGAGGCCCCATCGGGTGATTGGCGCCCAGTTTCATCGACTCGTCGATGGAGCGGACATTGCCCACCCCTTCGTAAAGGGTATAGACTGCCTCATTGATCATCGGCATCAGGATGCGGTTCACGATGAAGGCGGGGAAATCCTCGGCGCTTGCAGCGGTCTTGCCCAGTTTGTCGACCACCGCCTTGCAGGCGGCAAAGGTCTCCTCGTCGGTGGCGATACCCCGGATCAGTTCCACCAGCTGCATCACCGGCACCGGGTTCATGAAATGAAACCCCATGAAACGCTCGGGCCGGTCGGTGCGGCTGGCCAGGCGGGTGATCGAAATCGACGAGGTGTTCGAGGTCAGGATCGTGTGCGGCAACAGGTGCGGCTGCAAATCCTCAAAGATCGCCTGTTTCACCGCCTCGCGTTCGGTCGCGGCTTCGATCACCAGGTCGGTCTGTCCCAGATCGCCCAGCGTCAGCGTGGTCGAGATGCGCGCCATCGCCGCTTCCATATCGGCTTCGCTGATCTTGCCGCGCCCGGCCTGCCGGGCCAGGTTGCCACGCACGGTAGAGAGCGCGGCGTCCAGTGCCTGCTGGCTGATATCGGTGAGCAGCACGTCATACCCCGCCAGCGCCATCACATGAGCGATCCCGTTGCCCATCTGACCTGCGCCGATCACTCCGACCTTCTGAATATCCATTACCGTATCTGCCCTTCATGTGAGGTTGTCGCGACCTTATCGGCAGGGCGGGGGGCGCGGCAAGAGGGGCTGACCGGGACAATTCGCTTCAAATCCGCGCATTAGGCGAATCGCAACGGTTGCGGCGGCAAAGTGACCATTGGGTGAAAATCGAAAATGGTGGGAGCCATGAGTTATGAATTGCCGGGCGCGAGGGCGTCCGATGCCGCAACCTGTCGTTATGGCGTGTCGAAACTGCGCTTTCGCGGTCCCGAGCGGGACCTGAACGCACCCTATGTGGCCTGTATCGGCAGCACCGAAACATTCGGACGTTTCGTGTCCGATCCCTATCCCGCGCTTCTGGAACGGCGGCTGGGAGAAACCTGTGTCAATCTCGGCAGCATCAACAGCGGACTCGACGCGATCCTGTTAGACCCGGAGCTGGCGCGTCTGGCCCGGGCGGCCGAGTTCTGCATACTGCAGGTGCCCGGCGCGCAGAATCTGTCAAACCGCCTCTACCGGGTGCATCCTCGTCGCAACGACCGGTTTCTCGAAGCCTCGCCCATGTTGACTGCGCTGTATGACGAGGTGGATTTTACCGAATTCCACTTCAACAAGCACATGCTGGGGCGTCTTAACGAGATCTCGGAGGAGCGGTTCGGGGTTGTCCGTGCCGAACTTCAGCAAGCGTGGCAAGCGCGGATGCGCAGCGCCATAGATGCGTTGGGGGACGGCGTGGTCCTGCTCTGGCTGCGCTATCTCCACCAGCGGCCTGACGATCCCGCCGAGGCTCTGGGCCCTGAGCCGCTGATGGTCTCGCCCGATATGGTTGCTGCCCTGGCGCCACGGGTCCGCTCGACGGTCGAGGTGCCAGTACAGATGGCGGGGCAGTCCGATGAATTGGACGACATGATCTTTGGCATGCTTCAGGAACCGGCGGCAGAGCATACCATCGGGCCGGTCATGCACCGGGTCATAGCCGATCGCATCTATCGCGCGCTTCAGGAAATCGATACGTAAAAGGCCCGCCAACGGGCGGGCCTTGCGAGATTTTTCGTCGAAAAATCTTGTCCCCGGCCTCAGCCGAGCTTTTCGGTCAGTTCCGGCACGGCCTGGAACAGGTCAGCGACGAGGCCGAAATCAGCAACCTGGAAGATCGGCGCTTCTTCGTCCTTGTTGATGGCGACGATGATCTTGGAGTCCTTCATGCCGGCCAGGTGCTGGATCGCGCCCGAGATGCCAACCGCGACGTAAAGCTGCGGCGCGACGACCTTGCCGGTCTGGCCCACCTGCCAGTCGTTCGGCGCATAGCCCGAGTCGACCGCCGCGCGGGATGCGCCAACCGCCGCACCCAGCTTGTCGGCCAGGGCTTCGATCAGTTTGAAGTCCGCTTCCGAGCCCACGCCACGGCCGCCCGACACCACGATACCTGCCGAGGTCAGCTCGGGACGGTCAGAGGCAGCAACCTTGTCCTCGACCCATTCACTGAGGCCCGGATTGTCGCCGACCGAGATGGTCTCGACCGGGGCCGCGCCACCTTCGCCAGCGGCGTCAAAGGTCGAGGTGCGGAAGGTGATGACCTTCTTGGCGTCCTTCGACTTGACGGTCTGCACGGCGTTACCCGCATAGATCGGGCGCTCGAAGGTCGAGCCGTCGACCACACCGGACACATCCGACAGCACCATCACATCCAGCAGCGCGGCCACGCGCGGCATCACGTTCTTGGCGTCGGTGGTGGCGGGGGCGACGATGTGCTCGTAAGCATCGGCGAGGCTCACGATCAGCGCGGCGGTCGCTTCGGCCAGGCGATGACCCAGCGAGGCATCTTCGGCGACCAGCACCTTGGACACGCCGTCGATCTTGGCGGCTGCTTCGCCGGCGGCGGCAGCGGATGCACCAGCGGCCAGAACGGTCACGTCACCCAGGGCCTTGGCGGCGCTCACCGCCTTGGCGGTTGCGTCCAGCGCCAGTTCGCCACCGGTCACTTCGGCAAGGAGAAGAACAGCCATTACACAGCCCCCGCTTCTTTGAGTTTCGCAACCAGCTCGTCGACCGAACCCACCACGATGCCTGCGGCCCGTGCCGGCGGTTCTTCGGTCTTGACGATTTCCAGGCGCGGGCTGACATCGACGCCGTAATCTGCGGCGGTTTTCTCATCCAGCGGCTTCTTCTTCGCCTTCATGATGTTGGGCAGCGACGCATAGCGCGGCTCGTTCAGGCGCAGGTCCACGGTGATGATGGCGGGCATCTTGACCTTGATGGTCTGCAGACCGCCATCCACCTCGCGGGTGACCAGCGCGTGATCGCCCTCGACATTCAGTTCCGAGGCAAAGGTGCCTTGGCTCCAGCCCAAGAGCGCCGACAGCATCTGGCCAGTGGCGTTCATGTCGTTGTCGATGGCCTGCTTGCCGGCCAGCACGAGGCCCGGCTGCTCTTCCTCGACGACCTTTGCGAGGATCTTGGCAACCGCCAGCGGCTCGATATCGGTGTGTACGTCATCAGCGGCAACCACCAGGATGGCGCGGTCGGCGCCCATCGCCAGCGCGGTGCGCAGGGTTTCCTGCGCCTGCTTGACGCCGATCGAGACCACGACGATCTCGTCAGCCTTGCCGGCTTCCTTCAGGCGGATGGCCTCTTCGACGGCAATCTCGTCAAAGGGGTTCATCGACATCTTCACATTGGCGAGATCGACACCCGATCCGTCCGCTTTCACACGAACCTTCACGTTGTAGTCGATCACGCGCTTGACGGGTACAAGGACCTTCATCTTTGCGTTTTCTCCTTCAAAAACGGCAAGCCGCCATGCGACTCCCAATGCTCTCGCCGCGTTTGATAGCGGCTTGGCGCGCGCCGGGACAGGGCAAAATCGTCACGTCATGTGCAATCGACGTCGCGTTTTCGCCAATTCTCGCACCGCGAAGGAAATTTTGTTACCCTGCCTGCAGGAAGGTGCCGGGAGGGAGGGATGGAACGCGTCGACGGGTTCGGAGGCTTCTTTTTCAGGGCAAAAGACCCCAAAGCGCTGGCAGAGTGGTACCAGCAGCAACAGGGGATCGACCCGGCGCCAGGGGATTATTCCAGACGCTTCTGACTGCAGAGCGAAGGTGCGACAATTTTTGCACCCTTTGCCCAAGACACCGCGTATTTCCGGGGGGCCCGGAAAAGGGTTCATGCTGAATTTCCGGGTGCGCGATCTGGAGGCGATGATCGCGCGGTTGTGCGCGGCAGGTATCGAGGTACAGCCGGACCCGGGTTCGCCCTATCCCAATGGCAGCTTTGCCAGGCTGACCGACCCGGAAGGCAACCCGATAGAGCTGTGGGAACCGGCCTGAACCGGGCGGGGCCAAAAAATTTCAAATTTTTTTGGGAAAATTCTTTCTCAAGAATTTTCTCGCCATCTAGAGGAGCGCGAACAGGATTCGAAGCTTTGGATCGGCTCAGCGGTTCGCGCTTCCCGTCGCCGGGCCGTCCGCTGGACGCCCCGCCGCTTCGCCATCGCTCAGCGGTTCGCTCCGGGAACCCACAAGACATCGTCCTTGCCGCCATTATTGGCGGTGCGCGCGGCGACGAAGAACCAGTCGCTGAGCCGGTTCAGATAGGTGATGGCCTGCGGGTTCACCGTTTCTGCCTCACTCAGTTCCACCGCCAGCCGCTCGGCGCGCCGGGCCACGGTGCGGCAGACATGCAGATGTGCCGCCAATGCCGATCCGCCGGGCAGGATGAAGCTGCGCAGCGGGTCGAGACCGGCGTTCATCGCGTCGATCTCATGTTCCAGCCGGGTCACCTGCGCCGCGGCCATGCGCAGCGGCGGGTATTCCGCCTCGGCATCCTTCTCCATCTCGGGGCGGCACAGATCGGCGCCGAGGTCGAACAGGTCGTTCTGAATGCGCGACAGGGCCGCGTCCATGTCTCCATCCGCCTTCAGCCGGGCCACACCGACAAAGGCATTCAACTCGTCGGTCGTGCCATAGGTCGCCACGCGGTCGGAATACTTGGCGACCCGCGTGCCATTGCCCAGGGCGGTTTGCCCCTTGTCGCCGGTGCGGGTGTAGATCTTGTTCAGGACCACCATGGCTCAGCTTCCTTGTCCGCGCAGATAGACATAGAGCAGGATCAGCACCACCGCGATGAATTGAAACAAGAGGCGCAGCCGCATCATCTTGTTGCCGTATTTGGCGTTGAAGGTCCCGCCCTTGGCGAAACCACCAAGCCCGATCATCAGCACGATGACGACGGCGCCCATCGCCATCAACATCACGATCATCAACAGATCCATGCAGAGCCTCGCTTTCCCAATCCCTGTGTCGCGCCTGATCTAGCGGTCTGGTCGTAAAAAGCGAACCGGTTTTTGCTATCAGATGCTGCCGAGTATGCGGTCGCTCAGGCGAGTGGGCAGGATTCGGCGCAGGATTCCGGCGATATAGGTGGGGGTGGTGACATAGTATCGCGGGGCCGGTCGCCGCGCTTCGACCGCGCGGATCAGCTTGGCGGTCACCGCAGCGGGCGGCAGTTCGAAACGGTCTGGTCCGCGATCCTCGTAGAGCCGTTTCAGCAGGCTGCCCTCATATTTGGCGCGCAGAGCCGAGCCTTGCCAGTCGATATGGCGCTCGAAATGCGGGATCGCCTTTTCGCGCAGTTTCGAAGTGATCGGACCCGGCTCGATCAGCACGATGTGAATACCGGTGCCCTTCAGTTCCAGGCGCAGCGTGTCGCTCAACCCTTCCAACGCATATTTCGTCGCCACATAGGCGCCGCGCCAGGGAAAGGCGACCAGTCCAAGAACGGACGAGCATTGCACGATCCGGCCATGGCCCTGGGCGCGCATCACCGGGATCACCCGCCGCGTCAGTTCGTGCCAGCCAAAGAAATTGGTCTCGAAAATGGCCCGCAGCGCTTCGGTCGGTACATCCTCGACCGCGCCGGGCATGCCGAAGGCGCCATTGTTGAAAAGCGCGTCAAGTGTACCGCCGGTGGCTTCCAGCACCTCGGCCAATCCCGAGGCGATCGAGGCCGCGTCGTCATAGTCGATACGGGGGCTGTCAAAGCCCATCGCGCGCAGCCGGTCGCAATCGCGCTGTTGCCGGCAGGACGCGAAGACGTGCCAGCCCCGCGCCCGCATGCCCTGGGCGGCGGCAAGTCCGATGCCCGACGAACAGCCGGTGATGAGGATTGTCTTTGCCATGAGAAATTCCAGAACCGTCCCGATTGCTGCCTATTGCTAGGGCGGCGGGTGGGGCTGGGCAATGGGCCGGTGGCCTCAGTTGGGCTTTTTGCTGACCAGCGATGCGGCGATCCAGCCGATCTGTTGCTCGGGCAGCACGCGCAGGCGCAGCCAGCCGGTACCCGAATCGTCCAGAACCTCAACCTTATGACCGACGGTTAATCGGCTGATGACCGGATAGATCGTGCCCGGCCCATCGCGCATGTTGACCCTTGATCCGGTGATCTCGCGCAGATCGGGCGCAGAGCGGTCATAAGGCTGCGTTTCGGTGGTGGAGCTTGCTGGGGCGGTTTCGGGCTCGGGTTCGCCGGGCTCGACCTCGAGCGCTCTCAATCCGCCTGAGAGCGAAGCAAGTGTCAACGTCCCCGTCTCGGTGTCATCGTCGAACAGGGTCAGCCCCTTGCTCAGGCTGGCGCGGGCGCGGGCCAGCCGTTCCATTTGCTCTTCCGAGGTCAGTATCGCCTTTTCGACCGGCGCCAGTTCGGGCGTGTAGGGCGTCAGCGACACCTTGGCCACCAGCTTTGCGGGTTCGACCTGAACCAGGGGTTCGGCCTTTTCCACCGTCTTGGCCGCGACCCGCTCGGGCTTGGCCGGGCGCATGCCGCGCGGCTCGAAATCGGCGCCGCCACTCAATTCCCAGAAGGCAAAGCCCAGAACGGCGAAAGAGATGATGACAAAGCGCATGCGCGCCTCCCGTGAACGCAGGAAATGAAAATCGACTGATTGAAACGGGCCGCAGACTGACCGCTCAAATCTTAGCATATCCCGTAAATGGAGTCCAAAAATGGGGTAAAGACGGATTGTTTTCCCCGGTATTGTCGATGTCCGGCAAGTTGTCCCCAGCAAAATCGCCGCCTGTCGCTTTACCAGAAACAGCAGAGCGCGTATCACATCATCTATGAGCGATACGATCGACGACCCCAACATGAAGCAAGACGGCGGTGGGCAGCAGGTGTCCGAACCGCTGCGCCGCGCCATTGGCGAGCGGTATCTGACCTATGCGCTAAGCACGATCATGCACCGGGCGCTGCCCGATGCACGCGACGGGCTGAAACCGGTGCACCGCCGGATTCTTTACGCCATGCGCGAACTGCGACTCAGTTCCGGGGGCGGGTTCCGCAAGTCGGCCAAGATCTCGGGCGACGTGATGGGCAACTATCACCCGCATGGGGATGCCGCGATCTATGACGCGATGGCGCGTCTGGCGCAGGATTTCAACGTTCGTTACCCGCTGGTCGACGGTCAGGGGAATTTCGGCAATATCGACGGCGACAACCCGGCCGCCAGCCGATACACCGAAGCGCGGATGACCATCGTCGCCGAGGCGTTGCTGGATGGTCTGAACGAGGACGCCGTCGATTTCCGCGACAACTATGACGGCACGCTCACCGAACCGGTGGTGCTGCCCGCGCAGTTCCCGAACCTGCTGGCCAATGGCAGCAGCGGCATCGCGGTGGGCATGGCCACCAACATCCCGCCCCATAACATCGCCGAGCTGTGCGACGCCTGCCTGCATCTGATCAAGACGCCCGATGCGCGCGACGACACTCTGTTGAACTATGTGCCCGGTCCCGATTTCCCCACCGGCGGCATCATCGTCGAACCGGCCGAGAGCATCGCCCAGGCCTATCGCACCGGGCGCGGTTCCTTCCGGTTGCGCTGCAAATACGAGGTCGAGGATCTGGGCCGTGGCCAGTGGCAGATCGTGGTCACCGAAATCCCTTATCAGGTCCAGAAATCGAAGCTGATCGAGAAACTGGCCGAGGTCATCCAGACCAAGAAGGTGCCGATCCTCGCCGATGTGCGCGATGAGAGCGCCGACGATATCCGGGTGGTGCTGGAGCCGCGCACCAAGAACGTCGACCCTGAGGTGCTGATGGGCATGCTCTATCGCAACTCGGATCTCGAGGTGCGGTTCAGCCTGAACATGAACGTGCTGATCGACGGGGTCACGCCCAAGGTCTGCTCGATGAAGGAGGTGCTGCGCGCCTTCCTCGACCACCGGCAAGAGGTGCTCTTGCGCCGCTCGCGTCACCGGCTGGGCAAGATTGACCACCGGCTCGAGGTGCTCGAAGGTTTCATCATCGCCTTCCTCAATCTCGATCGGGTGATCGACATCATCCGTTACGATGAGGATCCCAAGGCCGCGCTGATGCGCGAGGAATGGGGCATCGACCACCCCCGTGCGCTGAACGAGGCGGATTATGTCTCGCCCGCTCCGGGCGAGGGCGAGCTAAGCGAGGTGCAGGCCGAAGCGATCCTCAACATGCGCCTGCGCAGCTTGCGCCGGCTCGAGGAGATGGAGCTGATCCGCGAGCGCGACGCCCTGATGGAGGAGCGTGCCGCACTTGAGGATCTGCTGGCCGACCCCGCCCTGCAATGGGCGCGCATATCCGATCAGCTCAAAGAGACCAAGAAGACCTTTGGCAAGGACTATCCCGGCGGCGCCCGCCGCACCCGCTTTGCCGAGGCGGGCGAGGTAGAAGAGGTGCCGCTGGAGGCGATGATCGAGCGCGAGCCGATCACTGTGGTCTGCTCGCAGATGGGCTGGATCCGCGCCATGACCGGCCATATCGACCTAACCCGCGAGCTGAAGTTCAAGGATGGCGACGGGCCGCGCTTCATCTTCCACGCGGAAACCACCGACAAGCTGCTGATCTTTGCCTCGAACGGGCGGTTTTACACCATCGGCGCCGCCAACCTTCCCGGTGGGCGCGGCATGGGTGAACCGCTGCGCCTGATGGTCGATCTGCCCAACGAGGCCGAGATCGTCGATATCCTGATCCACCAACCGGACCGCAAGCTGCTGGTCGCCTCGACCGCGGGCAACGGTTTTGTCGTGCCCGAAACCGAGGTGGTGGCCCAGACCCGCACCGGCAAGCAGGTGCTGAACGTGCGCGATGACGAACGCGCGCTGATCTGTGTGCCGGTCGCCGGTGATCACGTGGCGGTGGTGTCGCAGAACGGCAAGTTCCTGGTCTTCCCGCTGGAAGAGATGCCCGAAATGGGCAGGGGCAAGGGCGTGCGCCTGCAGAAGTACAACATGGCGCGCGGCAAGCAGGGGGCGCTGGAACTGGATGGCGGGCTGAGCGATGTGACGACATTTGCCTGGGCCGAGGGGTTGAAATGGTCGATGGGTGGCGACAAGACCCGCCACGAAACCGACCTGAGCCAATGGCTGGCCAAGCGCGCCAGCGTCGGCAAGCGCCCACCCTACGGCTTCCCGCGCAGCTACAAGTTCAAGTGACACTTCCGCCGCGCTTTGCCATTTCCTGCCGATGCGGCTTGGCACGGGCCGCATCGGTGCGCTACATCCGCCTCAACCCAACGTGTGCCGAGATGCGATCATGATCCGAGTTCTTACCTTGCTGACCGGGCTTGCCCTGCTGGCCGCCTGTACTGCTGCAACGCCCGACGAGCCGCTCGAGGATCTGGGCGCCTTCAAGTTGGGACACAATGTGGTGGTCGCGTCCAAGGCGCAAAAAGGCCCGATCTCGCGCGATGCCACCGCCGAGGAATGGGAAGCCGCGCTCAAGACGGCGGTTGGCGAACGATTCTCGCGTTATCAGGGGGACCAGTTCTATCACCTGGGCATCAGTGTCGAAGGTTACATGCTGGCGCCGCCGGGCGTGCCGGTGATCTACAGCCCGAAGTCGGCGCTGATCATCAATGTCACCGTCTGGGATGATGCGGGACAGACCAAGCTGAACCCCGAGGTGGAACAATTCACCGTGTTCGAGGCCACCACCGGGGAATCCTGGCTGATGGGGTCGGGCAACTCACGCACGAAGGAAGAACAGCTGATGGGGCTCTCGCGCAATGCAGTTGGCGAGATTGAGGACTGGCTTGTTCAGATGCAAAAGGAAAACGGGTGGTTCAACGCGCGGCCAGAGGCCGCGCCCACCTCTGACGCAGCATCCGGGCTACTCAAACCGCTCGATGGCTGACAATTGGTCAGGATTGGCTTGATTTTCTCTTGTGAACCAAATATCCCGCGCGCGCAGTAGGAAACCGGGACGAAGGGTCCCCCAAACCGCAAAAGGGCGCCTGAGGAATGGCAAAGGAAAAGTTTGAGCGTAATAAACCGCACGTCAACATTGGCACGATCGGCCACGTTGACCACGGCAAGACGACGCTGACCGCAGCGATCACCAAGTATTTCGG
>NZ_JBXWRD010000027.1:0-64796 GCF_059612725.1 Ruegeria sp. YKSF070
CCCTTCCCGAACCCGGAAGTTAAGTGCCTCCGCGCCAATGGTACTCGGGCTAAAGCCCCGGGAGAGTAGGTCACCGCCAAACCTAATAAATACTCATCTCTCTAATGCGATAACAAAACAACCGGCGCGGGATGGAGCAGCCAGGTAGCTCGTCAGGCTCATAACCTGAAGGTCGTAGGTTCAAATCCTACTCCCGCAACCAACGATTTCTGCGAAAGCAGGTTATCCAAAGCCTCGGCCTCCGAAAGGAAGTCGGGGTTTTGCTTTCCGGCGGCAAATCGCAGGATCGCCCCCAGGTCGCCGCGAAGGACGATGGAGAGTTCGCCGTTCTCGGGCACGAGGCTGATTTCATCGACCAGTGATCGAAGCACGTCGACGGCGGCGCCACGATCTTCCTCGGATTGCAGGTTCTCGCAGAGCTTGGCGATCCGATCCTGATACATCCGTGCCATGTTCGGGTGCAGCAATGGCGGCGGCTCATCGGCATTGGCCAGGAGCTCGCTCAACTCCGCCTTCCTCGCCTCCAGCTTCTCAGCCTTGTCTTTGAGCTTGGCAGGCGGGAAGCCCTGAAGAATGGCGTCGACCATCTTGTCGAGCTCTCGGTCAACCTTCTCGAGTTCGCTCCTCCAGCCGGCCAGGTCGGCCCCGCGCTCGATCCGGAGCCGATTTACCTCGCGCGTGAACTCCGCACAGAATTCATTGAAGAGCTGCGGCGACATGAGATGCTTCCGAAGGCCATTCAAGATCGACGCCTCCAAGGCATCCCGACGGATGTTCAGACGGTTGTCGCATGTGCCCTTGTTCCGCGACGCTGCGCAGCCAAGCAGGTCTTTCGAGATCAGGGAGTACCCGCCACCACAGCAACCGCACTTTATGAGGCTGGCGAAAAGGTGCTTCGGCCGCCGTCTATCGTTCATAGGATTGCTTCCTGTCGGCGACGTATCAAACGACAGGCTCTTTTGCCTTATCTTCACCGCGTCCCAGAGATCTTGGTCCACAATCCGAAGGTCCGGGACCTCTTGGACAACCCACTCACTTTTCGGGTTCGGGCGGGAGACGCGCTTGCCGGTGTCAGGATCCTTCATGTATCGCAGACGGTTCCAGACCAGCCGCCCGATGTAGAGTTCATTGTTGAGAATGCCCGTCCCTCGTTTCGGGTTGCCGTGGATTGTCGACGGCCCCCACTCCTTTCCCTGCGGTCCCGAAATGCCCTCCCGATTCAAGGTCATTGCGATCGTCCGCGATGATTGTCCGGACAAGTAATCCCTGAAGATGCGCCGAACGACGTTTGCTTCGGCTGGGTTGATCTCCCGCTCGCCCCGATCGTCCGGATCGGCCGTACGAATGACATCATACCCATAACAAAGCCCACCACCGGAGCGACCCTTCTCGACGCGCCCGCGGAGACCGCGCCGGGTCTTGTCGGCTAGATCCTTTAGAAAGAGTGCGCCCATCGTGCCCTTGAGACCGATGTGCAATTCGCTGACCTCGCCTTCGGACAGCGTCACGATACTCACACCTGCAAAGCGCATCCGCTTGTAGAGCCCGGCGATGTCCTCCTGGTCCCGAGAGAGACGATCCAGCGACTCCGCGAGGATAACGTCGAAACGGCCCTTCAGCGCATCCGAGATCAGTTCCTGAACGCCGGGCCGTAGCAAGGACGCCCCGGAAATCGCACGATCCGTGTAGCTGTCGATGATCGTCCAGCCTTCCCGCTCCGCGCGTGCACGGCAGATGCGAAGCTGGTCCTCGATCGACGCATCACGTTGGTTGTCAGATGAATACCGAGCGTAAAGCGCTGCCTTCATGCGATAGCCCCCTTAATCGCGGAGGCGAGCCCGTGCATGCCGCCTGTTCTCTGTCTCAATGAACTCTCTCGCCGCCTGCCGCGCCAACAAGCGAACAAGGTTGACCAGTCGCGGATCATCGCCAGAAGGCGTGAGGCGCGCAATGGTGTTCTCAGCCGCCCCGCTTTCCCGAGATGAGTCCTGGGCGTCCATTGAGGCGTCAGCCCCCGGCCTGCTTTTCTGGTGCCTTTCCATAAGCACCAGCCTGCCAGAGGCTGGCACACGTACGAAGGAAAAAGCCTATGCATCATAGCGCGTTGAAGGTGGGGCGCGCGCATACTCGCGTAGCCTGGCGCATTGATGGCTGCTACAGCGTCGCGCAAATCGGCGGCCCGGAATCCGGAGATACTGCGCTGTTCTATGTGAATTCTCACCATTTCGGGGCCCTTAGCTGTGGCGGGGTCCGAAGACCGTTGCCTGAAAGAAGTCTGCCATAGGCTGCCCGAATCGCGCAACGCGGGTGTGCTTGCGGCGCGGGAAGCCGCCACTGGACCGGCGAAAGAGCAAGAGACTGGGAGGGGTGCCGTGACGGGTTGAGGGCTGGAGGAGAGGCCTCCGGCGCCCGTCGCGGAGGTTTTCCAATGAATACCGAGATTATCGATGCCGGTCGTGACACGAGCGGCGGCTACAAGGTGGATGTGTCGCGCGGCGAGAACGTGGACCGCGTGTCGTCCGAGTGGTTCGCGCGGCCGGATGACGAGCGGTATCTGTCGCTCGACGACCTTTTCGCCTCGGTCAAGGGCCGGGCGGAGCGAAGCCGGACGCGCACGGTGGAGAGCGCAGCGATCCGGGTCGAGGCGCATCGCGACGACCCGGAGAAGCTGGGCCTTGTCCTGCCGGGCGCGGACGAGCCAGTTGCGCCGACGCATTGGTCCTTCGGCCAGCTCTCGAGCCTCGTGGGCGCGCCCGCGGCCTATCTGCGGCAACTTCCCGCGCCGCTGGCGGGGATCAACCTGCAATACGGGCTGACGAACCACCGCGCCGAGCAGATCAAGACGATGGAAGTCGCGGATGGTCGGACGGAACTGCGTGCGGTGACCGGACCCGACTATGGCCGCATCTACGATCACGAACTGGTCTCTGCCGTTCAGCGCATCGCGGGCAATGGCACGGGCGACACGCGCTGGAAGGTGCCGGGCGTGCTCGACTGGTCGACGGGCATCTACAATCCGCGCGTGGACGTCACGAAGGAGACGACGACGCTCTACGCCTCCGACCGCGACGTCTTCCTGTTCCTCGTCGATGACCTCAATCCGATCGAGGCGGGGCTGCTGCCCGATGGCTCGCCCGACCTCTACTTCCGGGGGTTCTATTGCTGGAACTCCGAGGTGGGGGCCAAGACGCTCGGCATCGCCAGCTTCTACCTGCGCGCGGTCTGTCAGAACCGCAACCTCTGGGGCGTCGAGGACTTCCAGGAGATCACCATCCGGCATTCGAAATACGCCGCCTCCCGCTTCGCTCACGAGGCTGCGCCTGCGCTAAGCCGCTTCGCCGAGTCCTCGCCCGCACCCTTCATCGACGGCATTCGCGCGGCGCGGGACAAGATCGTCGCGCGGTCGGACGAGGACCGTCAAGACTTCCTGCGCAAGCGCGGATTCTCAAAGGCGGAAACGAGGCGGATCGTCGAGACGGTCCTGGCCGAGGAAGGCCGCCCGCCCGAGAGCGTCTTCGACTTCGTGCAGGGCATCACTGCGGTGGCCCGGTCCAAGCCGCAGCAGGATGCGCGGCTGGTGATGGAGGGCAAGGCGAAAGCGTTGTTGGAGGGGGCCGGTTAGCGCAGTTTCTGCGCTGAAGTAGTGCAGAAGCCTTCGCAGGCGTTGATTGAACCGCATTTTTCGGGCCAGAACGCGCGGGTTTGATTCAAGCTACATGGTTGTCTCGATGGTAGACGAGCGTCAGAGGATACTCTATGGGATCCTAGGGTGTACGATAGTTCGCCTCGGCTTCACCAGGTCTGACGAAAAGCTACAATGGCAATTTTTCTTTCTCTTTTGGGGATATTTCTATTCCTCATCACAAAAAAATTCATGTTTCAGGCTGATAGAGGCAAGGCCCTTTACGCAGGTTTTCTTGAGGTTCCTGTTGATGCAAACCTCGTCGGGTTCATGCTTGGGATTGCGACGATATCTCAGTTACAAAGCCCCAATGAGCACGCATCAACTACAATTGTTGGGTCCATAATATTGATGAACCTGTCCATCATCGTATGGAAGTACTCTTGCTCACTAATGAGTGACCGGGATTCGGAGGTTTACATCGCGAGTCCGAAGAAGCTTTTCTGGCTTACACTTCTAAACATCGCACTAGCACTTGGAGCTATTGCGCTCCCCATCTTTGTATTGGGAGCTAGGCCTTGAACCCTTTAGAATACCTGTCCGAGTTCTCCAATGTCATCCTCGCGATGTCGGTCGCCATGGGGGTCGTTTACGCGATCTTCATAGGTGTTCGCATTCTACGTCAGATAGAAAGAAATAGCGAACTCACCCGAGCAGTTCGCGAACGGGAGTTCCATTCTCGATACGATGATGACCGTCTATCTCTGGAGCGCCAAATCGCTGACTTGAACATTCGTTTGACGCGATCACTTGAAAGATTTGAAGATGTCAATCACCTACTGATTGACGGTCAAAAACGTGTCCGCCTATTTTCCGGCAGTGCAATAGACCCCAATAGTTTTCTGGAGAGCCTTTCGATTGACTCCAATGAGCTTGAGATGGACCGCAATCTGGTTTTTGTTCTCACTCCCTTTCATCCAAGTGAGCAGCGAACCTATTCGGCAATTGTAGAAGGGCTATCTGAGTTTGGAATTAGGGTTGTTCGGGGTGATGAAGAGTCTTCGCGTGGCGACATACTTTCACACATAATCCGGCAAATGCTACGAGCGCGTATCGTTATCGCAAACGTAAATACTCGCAACCCAAATGTCATGTACGAGTTGGGCATCGCGCATGCGCTTGGGAAAGATGTGGTCATGATTTCCAACTCCGACGCGGAAATGCCGTTTGACGTGAACTCACGACGCATCCTTTTCTACACGGATCACAAAGAACTGGTAGAGAAGCTTCGGCGAGAGTTGGCGCGCAAGGTCTTTGACAAGGCGTAAATTGCTAGCGCAACCAAAGGAAATTTCCGCTTAGAGTAAGAGGGGTGCCGGGTTTTCCGTGACGGGTTTGGAGGTCGGGAGAAAGGCTCCCGGCTGGCCCGTCGCGGAGATATCCCGATGACCAAGCAAGCGAAGATCACCCTCAGCGCCTCGCGCGACATTCCCTTCAACAAGCTGACGCTCAGCCAGTCGAACGTGCGCCACGTCAAGGCGGGCGTGTCGATTGAGGAGCTGGCCGAGGACATCGCGCGGCGGACGCTGCTCAGCTCCATCACCGTGCGGCCCGTGCTGGACGACAGCGGTGCCGAGACCGGTATGTACACGATCCCCGCCGGCGGGCGGCGGTTCCGGGCGCTCGAGCTACTCGTCAAGCAAAAGCGTATGAACAAGACAGCACTTGTCCCCTGCATCGTCCGCACAGACGGGCTCGCCGAGGAGGACAGCCTCGCCGAGAATATCCAGCGCGCACCCCTGCATCCGCTCGACCAGTTCCGCGCCTTCCAGGCGATGCGCGAGAAGGGCCGCACAGAGGAGGAGATCGCAGCGGCCTTCTTCGTCTCGGCCAGCGTGGTCAAGCAGCGGCTGAAGCTCGCCGCGGTCGCGCCGTCGCTGCTCGACGCCTATGCCGAGGAGGAGATGACGCTCGACCAGCTCATGGCCTTCACGGTCAACCCGAATCACGCGCGGCAGGAGCAGGTCTGGGAGGCATTGCAGCGGCACTATTCGCGAGCGCCTCATGAGATCCGCCGCATGCTGACCGAGGGTGCGGTGCGGGCTTCGGACAAGCGGGCGCAGTTCGTAGGGCTCGACGATTACATCGAGGCCGGGGGCGAGATCCTGCGCGACCTGTTCCAGCAGGACGACGGCGGCTGGTTGCAGGATGCCGCCCTGCTCGACGTCATGGTGCGCGAGAAACTGGCCGAAGAGGCCGAAGCGATCCGTGCCGAGGGCTGGAAATGGGTCGAGGTCGACACCGAGTTCCCCTATGGCCACACCTTCGGGATGCGCCGGATTCATGGCGAAGCGGTGCCGATGAGCGACGAGGAAGCCGCCAGCTACCAGGCGCTGAAGGCCGAATACGACGCGCTCGAGGCCGAGCATGCGGAAGCCGATGAATTGCCCGACGACATCGATGCCCGGTTGGGCGAGATCGAGGAGGCGATGGAGGCACTCGAGGCGCGCCCCATCCGGTTCGAGGCGGAAGACCTCGCGCTGGCCGGGGCCTTCGCCAGCATCGACAGTTCAGGGCGGCTGCGTGTCGAACGCGGCTACGTGCGGCCCGAAGACGAGCCGGTCGAGGAGGTGGAGGACGTGGTCGACATCACGTCTGACCCAGCACCGATCGACGAAACCGACGACGCCGTTGTGCCCACCACGGACGAGGAGGAAGAGGATGACGGCCTCAAACCGCTCTCCGACCGCCTCGTGATTGAACTGACGGCTCATCGAACATTGGCTCTGCGCAATGCGCTGGCCCAGGACCCGCAGGTCGCCTTCCTCGCCGCCCTTCACGCCATGGTCCTGCGCCTCTTCTATCGCTACGCGGTCGACAGCTGCGTCGAGATCGAACCGCGCAATGCGGGGTTCGGATCGCAGGTGCCGGGTCTCGGCGACACGGCCTATGCGCAGGCCATCGACCAGCGCCACGAGACCTGGGCGCGGAACCTGCCGAATGCATCCGAGGACCTCTGGGAGGCGCTGACCGAATTCGACAGCTGTAGCCGCGAAGCGCTCTTCGCCCATTGCGTGGCGATGAGCGTGAATGCCGTACACGACCCCTACCAGCGCCGCCCGCGCGCCATCGCGCATGCGGATGTGCTGGCCGGGACTGTCGGGCTCGACATGGTGAAGGCGGGCTGGACGACGACCGGTGACAGCTACCTCGGCCGCGTGACCAAGGCGCGCATCCTGGAAGCCGTGCGCGAGGCGAAAGGCGAAGACGCCGCTGACCGGATCACCGGGCTGAAGAAGGCTGAGATGGTGACGGCCGCCGAGGAGCTGCTCGTGGGCACCGGCTGGCTGCCCGAACCCCTGCGCACGCCGCTGCTGCAGGAAGAGGATGCCCCGGAGATCGAGCTGGTCGACGAGGCGGACCGCTCCGACGATGACCCTTCGGAAAACGATCCCGACAGCAGCGAAGCGCAATCGGCGGAAGACGGCGGCGAACCGGCTATCGGAGACTCCGACCCAATGGAGGAAGATGATCCCGTCGCCGGTGACGCCTTCGCCAGGACAGCCGCCGAGTGACCTACGAGCAGCACAGGACCTTCCCCCAAGGTCCAAAGTCAGGGGCCCGTCAGTCATGGCGGGCCCCTGATTGCGTCCAACCCTATTGGAGACCGCCATGACGAGCCCCGCCACCGAGCTTTCGCGCCAGCTTTCCCAGAACGCCGAAACGGTGTGCCGGCACTATCTGTCGAACGGCCGGAAGCAGGGTCATTACTGGCTGGTGGGAGACGTTAATAACACACCGGGCCGATCCATGTTCGTTCGGCTGTCCGGGCCACTGTCCGGCAACCGTGCCGCTGGAAAATGGACCGACGCAGCCACGGGGCAGCATGGCGACCTGCTCGATGTCATCCGTGAAAGCTGCGGCTTGGTCGACTTCAAGGACGTTGCCGATGAGGCCCGACGCTTCCTGAGCCTGCCCTTACCTGATCCAACCCGACAGCATTCTCCACATTCACAGCCACCAGCTGCCACCGGATCTCAGGAGGCGGCACGACGCCTGTTTGCAATGGGTGTACCGATCCGCGGCACTCCGGTAGAAACCTATCTGCGCAGGCGTGGCATAGGAGCGTTTGACCAAATGCCAAGCCTGCGGTTCCATCCCGCCTGCTTCTATCGGCCCGACGGCGGCGGGCCGGTCGCGCGGCTTCCGGCCATGCTCGCTGCCATCACTGATCTCGAGGACCGGCAGACCGGGACCCACCGCACGTGGCTGCGCTCGGACGGGAGCGCCAAGGCTGATATCGACACACCACGGCGTGCGATGGGCGCTTTGCTTGGCAACGGGGTGCGGTTCGGCGCGCCCGGTGACGTGCTCATCGCGGGCGAGGGGATCGAAACGGTTCTTTCCGTGCGCTCGGCCCTGCCTGAGTTGCCCGCCGTCGCGGCGCTTTCATCGGGACACCTGGCCGCCATCCGGTTTCCCGCTGGCCTGCGGCGGCTCTACGTGTTGCGCGACCGTGACCCTGCAGGCGCGGCGGCGAGGGATCGACTTGCGGCGCGCGCAGCCGAGGCCGGGATCGAGGCGCTGACCCTCACGCCGCGACTTGGCGACTTCAACGACGATCTCCAGCGCTACGGTCTGGCAGCCTTGCAAGCGCGGTTGCGGCTTCATCTCCACGCCGAGGATGCCTCTCGTTCCGTGCCGGTGTGACGGGGCGGCAATCGGGCTGGCGCTGCACGGCTCATAGCATCGTTTTCGCAGGGGCATCCCGCGCGCGGGTCCCATCCACGGGAAAGGCCGGCGCGCACGGCCTTCTGAGAGGGCAGGAGGCCCACAATCGGGACGGCCCGGCAATGGCCGCGCTCCGGCTATTTTCCGCCGCGCCCCGTTGGGGCGCTTTGCATCGCGAGGCAAAATAGCCGGGCTTGACCATCAAGGCCCTCGCGAAGGGCTCGGGCTGCCCGGCCGCCCCGTCCATGGGCGCGTTCCTGCCACGAAGGCCGCGTGTGGCGCGCGGCTCCCCCGAGGAAGGAACCCGCAGATGACCCTCGATCCCGAAACCGATGCCCACGAGCCGCATCACAGCACGTCCTCGACCGCCCATATCCTGACCGAACTCCAGCTCTACGGCTGGCGCCCGTACGAAGATGAACCCGACCCGCGTGCCTTGCCCGAGGGCAGCCAGATCGCCGGTGCCGTCACCGATATCCTCGACGCCCTTGTCGCGACGCTGGGTGATACGCGCCTCGAGCCTGATCTCGATGAACTGCTCTGGGGCGCGGTCAACCTCTTCCACCGAGCGCTGGCCCGGGCCGAACGGCAACTCGACGACAACGAACAGGCGCAGCGCCGCCTGCAACTGGAACAGGACGGCTCCGAGGTCAAATCCCTCGAACTCGAACGCCTCGTGGCCGAGGGGCAGAGCATGGTCGAACGGCGCACCGCGCTGGAACTCTTTCGCGACCTCGCCGCCGAGGGCTTCGAGCATCACCTCGGCAAGCCCTGGTATCCCCGGACCGGCTCGCGCGTCAGCCATCGCAACCTGACCGCCGCGATGATCGACAGCCGGGATTTCCTCGCCGCCCGCCGCCGGGCCGAGGCGCAGCTGCTTCTGCCCGAAGGCCCCAAGGTGGCCGTGACCGGCGGGGCGGATTTCAACGATCACCGCCTGATCTGGGCGCGGCTCGACAAGGTCCATGCCAAGCACCGGGATATGGTGCTGCTCCACGGCGGGTCACCCAAGGGCGCGGAACTCATCGCGTCCCGCTGGGCCGATCACCGCAAGGTGCCGCAGGTCGCCTTCAGGCCCGACTGGATCAAACACGGCCGTTCGGCCCCGTTCAAGCGCAACGACGCGATGCTGGATGTCCTGCCGATCGGTGTGCTCGTCTTTCCCGGCACCGGGATCCAGGAGAACCTCGCAGATAAGGCCCGCAAGCTAGGCATTCCGATCTTGAAGCACGAGGGCGGCGCGTGAGCGCTGCTATCTCCTCGAAATGCAAATCATGCGGCCACTGCGTCAGACCGGACGTTCATGCCCATCGCAGCAAACTGCCGGTTCGAGCCCAAAGCTACCGGTGCTGCACGTCGCACTAAATTCCGGTTTAGGTTGTCACCAAAAGCCGTCGATAACATAAACCTACGATAAACAGAAACATAAGCCCATAACACAACCTCGATCTGAGTGGCCTCATCTGACGGGTCCAATGTCCAATTCTTACCGTCGGGACGGCAAAGTTCTTATGGTTGTGGGTGGCGCGGCTTTTTCGATCAAGGTTGAAAGTCAGGCTACCATATAGCAACCTGCCAATACCACGACAGCTTTCGGAGCACGTGGAGGACTTGAGCAAGGCGGATTTTAGAATGCTAACATGTGCGATCGTGGCGTCGTCCATAGTAATTTTTGGACCGAAAGATGTGATCATTCTGCCAAAGGATGAATTGGTCCACATTGAGCTAGAGGTCGGCCAAGTCATTGTTAACGGTGTAATCATGCAAAACGTCGACTCTTCGGTCGTGGTCGACGTCGTTTCAAAATGTGAGTCGAAGGACTGAATGAATGAAGACCAGTGTGACCAGCCCCATCAAAATCATCTTGGCATCTTTGGCAGGCTTTTTCCCGTGGCAAGGCGGTGAGGCCCAAGAACTGGCCTCTGAATTGAGAGCGCTGCAACCCATTGAAATCGCGTATCCAAGTTATGGGGTTGAGGTGGGTTCTGGGTGGGATGCCTTACTGGGTCGGAAAACGAATTCTACTTGCGTTCAGTTCATCGAAATCGATTTACAGAAGACGGCCTTCAGCCACAACAACCGAGTGATCAGAAACTCTTATGAACTGAGCAGGTCCAGCTTTGCCAGCCTGTCAGGTTCGGTGGATTGGGGCTTTATTGATGCCTCTGTTTCCGGCTCTTATGATCGGTCCGAGAGCATTAAACGCGACTCTGCAAACATACTCTCTCAGTTTACCTTTGAAGTTGGAAGCACCCAAGCAGCAAACGTAAGAACCCTCCAATCCGATGAAGATTTGCGTCTGTCGGAACGAGAATTGCTGGGCATTAATCGAGGCACGCTGCTTGGTTTTACTCCCGAAATTCAAGCGCTTTTGAATGATGACAGCCTCACGGAAACCCAACGCAGGGTCCTGTTTCGGCAAGCCTGCGGTACGGGGTATGTCGCCAGTGTAAGACGTGGTGCACGAATTTCGGTTATGGCTACGCGCGACGTGTCAAATACAGAAGAAAAGCAAAGGATTGAGGCGTCTGCCAGCGCGAGCGGTTGGGGCGTATCGTTCTCTGGAAAATTCATCGATACTGAACAGGCAACGACACGGGATCAGCGTGCTCAAATCAGGATCCTACAGGAAGGCGGATCTGAACTGATTAAGTTTGATAAAGATTTCAATCCCGAAACGTTTTCGCAATCTATTGATGTGTCCACTGTGTACACAAACCCAAGTGCCTTTTCGGCCACCGTTTTTCCCTACACATCTGTGGCGGGTGCCCCCTATGATCTGGTCGGAACAACGTTCCCGATGGCTGATTATTCCAGGCTTTATTTCTTTTTGAATGACCTTCTGGGCATGTACAATGAGGCTGCGCGTGACATTTATCTGACCCAGTATGACTCCACTGCGAAACCGGAAGAATTCGCCTATTCGAACCTGTCGATTGCATCTGTGGGTGGGGAAAATGAGGTGTTGGCAAACCGAGACAACATCAGGCGTACAATACGAGCGCTTCTGACAGCGCTAGAGGATTGTTATTATGAGGAAGCTGATTTCGCGGAAGGCACTTGTTCGATCGAAACCAGCCTAGACCAAGCCAAAACAGAGTTTGCGTTTGGATCTAGAGAGCAGCGTCTCAAGGAGCTTGCGGGCCAAAAATTTGCAGATGAAGCAGAGTTTACGAATATGACTTCGAGGCTCAGGCTGTCGCCAGACGCAGCCAACAGTTTAGCGCCAGATTTCGGGCTGTCTTTCCTGTTTGCAACGGCAAACCAAACGGCGCAAGAAGCGCAGTTTGATCCGGCCACAAAGACTTTCAAAATGGTTGCGACATCATCACCTGCCCTAAATACGAACCTGACACCCCTAGGGGAGTTGGCAAGACAGCTTTTTCGGTATGCCGTTGCGTTGCCCGTGCGAAATGCCGATTTGAATGTGAGTGTTATGAGCAAGCATCTCGACATTCCAGCGCATGAACTCTGGTCCAAAGATGAAAACAAGCCCATCGTCCAGCGGTATATCCGCGACAGGATTTTCTTTCTGCGACTTTATCCTATGCGCGAAGAGCTTTGTCAGGTCGGAGCGGGTGTTGAAATCTGCCTGGACGATGTAGAACTCCACGCGATGCTAGCATCGCTGTCCCTGGATCTGGATGCAAAGCTATTTCCAACAGAGCCGGAAAAACCACCAGTTACAACGCCTCCGAAGCCACGCCCGCCTGTGTATTATGAAAACTGCGGTCCCGGCACAATTTACTACTGTAAGTAAATGCAGTGTTTTCGAACTGTATTCTCGTTTTGCGTTTTTACGATCTGCGCAAGTTCTGTCTACGCCGCGTCGGTCTGTTCGCGAGGTGCGAAAGTCGTCGATCCGTTTCGGCTATTCGAAACCTATGATCAAAGCCCTTTCATCAAGGGCCCGTCAAAGTTTCCGGAAAGGCAGTTTTTCACGACACAAACCGCGTCGCTTGGAGGGGGACGATTTTACTCTTGTGCTGTTTTACTCGGTCCGGAGGCAGCTAATGCCCTGAACAGTGTTACCGATGGTGACACGGACAATTTGCACCGGTCGTTGGGCAAGTTGGTGGGCACCAAAACTGTCGGTGATAAGATGTCCCGGTCGGTAGTGTCCTTTCTTTCCTTTAGCCGAAATTCCGAAGCTGAGACGGTGGGTATTGCGATTGTTAAAGGGGCTGGTGGGCTGGCGGTCGGTGCAATCGGGGGCTCCTTGTTTGGCGGGGTCTTCCTTTTGGTCGAGGTTGCGGCCGTCATTGGAGAAGCTGTGCTTGTTTCTGAAATCAAGAAAACAAAGCGAAACAAGGCTGTGCCAAAAGCAGTGATCAAGGAACTCTTTTCAAAGACGGGTGGACATGTAGAACGGCGCCTGCGTGTCGTCGAAAGGGGTGGAAACCGGTATTTGAATGAAGTTGCGTTGCTTCGCGTCACGATAAACGGGGTCACCTATCGGTATGTTCTTTTTGAAGTGGCGTACATGTTGGTTGCAACGTAACGGAGGTCCTTCGTTGGCAGCCGCTCAAGGTGATTGATCCGGGGCACTCCACACCTGACAAGCAGCAGCTGGCTACCGCACATCATCAATAAGTTTCCGGTACTTTCCTAGGGTCTACCGCACAAACCAGTGCCGGATTGCAACGCTCCCTGCTGGACTCCAAAACCGCGAAACGTCAATCGTGTTTCCTTAAGCGGACAGCGGTGCGAGCGCAGCGAAATGGCGCTTTGTCCGCACTGCCGTCCTTGGCTGGAACATGCGCGAAGGTCCGCTTCTGTATGATGCTCGGCTTGGGAAACCCATGACCTTGAGGCATAATCCAATCAGCAGAACCGGCGAAGCAGCATAGTCGCAGGCGGTGCGCACATTCGGGCAGCCTGTTGTGATCCCCAAAGTCACCGACCTATGGAGGCGTCCATGTCGCTTGTTCTTCTTGCCATCTCTCTGTCCATCGCCCTCGGCGTACTGGCCTTTCGCTTCGCGGTCTTCGCGCTGCCGGTCATGGCCGGGATCGCCGCGTTCCTGCAGGTTCATGGTGGCGGTGCCGCTTTCGGCCTGTCCTTCCTTGCTGGCCTGGCGGGAGCGGCGGTCTCCGTCGCGCTCGTGATCGCTATTCTCGGCTTTGCTCGGAACCCGTTCCTCCGCCTCGGGGCGCTCGGTCTCTTTGCGGTGCCCGCCGCCGTGGCGGGTTACGCGCTGGCCCATGGCGTCGCGAAACATGCGCTCGAGCCGGGTGTCATGCTGACGTTGATCTGCAGTGGCTGCGGCGCGGTCGTCGCGGTTGCGGCGATGGTCAACCTCAATGCCTTGGGCGAGGGGCTTCTCGACCCTTAGCCCTTGGTTGCGGCCGTCCCTCGTCAGTTGATCGTAGGCGCGGTGGAAATCCGCGCTTCGACGGTTCTTGGCTGATCGCAGGCCAAAGCCCGGATCATCCCTGTCTTCTCGCATGACCATGGACCAACCGGGCCGATGCCTGTGAGTGTGGTGAATGGCGCCTGACGTGCTCTGTTCTGCCTGCGGTTTCTGGCCGTCGGACACGGCGCAGCTGTGGCACGCGACGGTGGGTGCGTGAGGCTGATTGCCGATGGGCGCGTGATCTGGGGGCCAAGTTGCCCTTCGCGAGAAAGATTGTTCGGCACTGCGTCCCCTTTGGCGCTCCCCCGAGAGGACCTGTCCCTCCTCCTGATTGATCCCCTAAGCCCGTCCGTCCAAGGCCAGCAACCCCGCGCGGCGGGACCCGTGTTGGCGTGTTCCACGCCTGCCCGCGCCACGTCCCGCCTTGGGGGTCGAGCGGACACCGGGGGCGTCCGTGCAGGCCACGTCCAGCGGTCTTTGACGGGCCTCATCGGAGGGACGGTCCCTCCGGATGAAGCAACGGAGACATACCATGCAGAACATCGTCATCCTCGCCGGCAACATCGGCCAGACCCCCGAGACCCGCACCACCCAGGGCGGCACATCGATCACAACCCTCACCCTTGCCACCTCCCGCCCGCGCTATTCCGAAGGCCGGGTCGTCCGCGACGAGAACGGCTACCGCGTCCAGGACACAGAATGGCACCGCATCACCTGCTTCAACGGCCTCGGCAAGACGGTCCAGCAGTATTGCGAGAAGGGGATGAAGCTCTTGGTCCGCGGTCGCATCCACTACACCAAGTGGACCGACGCCGCGGGTGTCGATCGCTACGGCTGCGAGATCATCGCCGAGACGGTCGACTTCCTGACCAAGGCCAAGCAGGCCGAGGAAGAGGAGCCCTCCTTCATCGACGATGAGGACGACCAGTCCTGACTCGGCAACGAAGCCCGGCGGCGCGAGCCGCCGGGCTTCTCCGATGGCACTGCCGGACGCCGATCACAATTCGTATCATTCGGCGATATCCCGCCGCGCCCAGCGGCTGGATGGGCACTGAGTCGCACGCAGGTCGCCTTCCTCGCGATCCAGTGCCCGAAACGGCCACTGACCGCGATGATCACTGGCAAGCCCCCGGAAATGCGACTAAAATAGTCGTAGTTCTGGCATGTGTGAATGGCCGGGTGGGAGGTGATCATCATGATCACCGCCCGACAATCACGGGCCGCGCGCGCATTGCTGGGATGGACGCAGCAGGAGCTAGCCGATAAGGCCCTGGTATCACTGACCGCACTGAAGAGGCTCGAATCCGAGAAGGATCTTCGTGTGTACGAGTCGACTGAGGATCAGGTGCGCCGGGTGTTCGAGGATGCAGGGATCACGTTTCTGCATTCGGACAAGGGTGAAGGCGTCTTGATCGATGTGACCAAGGCGAAAAAGGCCAAGTGATCGTAATCGGTTGATGCGGGTATCGGTGGCGCGCCTGCACGGAAAGGCAACATCGGGAGGGGGGTCGTTCCTGCGATCCTGTAGGCAAATGGCACAGGGCGAGACGACATTTCTGGATGCTCCGCCGGACAGCGACACGCTGACCGACTACGACCATGCCCATATGGTTCTCTACCTCCGCATTTTCGACGCTGCCGAGGAAGGAGCCGATTGGCAGGAAGTGGTCGAAGTCCTGTTTGGACTCGATCCGAAGCATGATCCCGATCGCTGCAGGAATGTCTATGATAGTCACCTCGCGCGGGCCCGCTGGATGACCGAGCGCGGCTATCGCGATCTGCTTCGGCAGCGGGGCGACGGCCCGAACGGCTGAGTCACGCCGAAACCCGCTCATGTCGGGTGGGCCGGACTCCCGAAGATCAATCAAAACGTGTAAAATCAGGTCGTTTCTGAGAAGTTGACGAACGGGATTTGTCATGCCGTCGGAACGCTCCGGCTGGCGTTCCTCGGCAGAGTACGACTACGTCGAAGACCTGAGCGCGTCCGATATTGCCTGGGAATGGCTGCGCCGCAACAAGCGCTATGCGAAGGACTATGCGACCCTTTCCAAGGCCGCACCCGACGACGCGTCTCTGAAAGCAGCGCTCCTCGACAAATGGGGGTTGCGATTTCGCGGCCGATCCCAACCTCCCTGCTCCAAAGGCCTGCGTACTCTGGGCCCCCCGGATCGATCACTCGGTGGTCGTGCTGCAGAGGGTTCCGGAGGTCCTGAGCGGCGAGGTGGAACCGACGATCCTGCCTGAAGGGACAGTCAAATACGCCCATGACGGCCTCCACCATCTTCTTGGCGCCGGAGGGCAACGTCGCCTGCAGGTTCTGCAATCGGATTCCGAGCACGATGCGCTTGTGGCGATCGTCCCTCTCGATCAGGATGGCTTTGCTCGTCTCGACGCCGTCTTTCGCTTGCTTGCGCAGCTTCACGGCAGAGTGGTTCCTGCCGACAAACGCCTCACCCGTCAGAAGCGACTGCGTGCCAAACGCATGTTGCAGGCATATGATGGACGGCGCGCCGGAGCATCATATCGCGAGATAGCTGAGATGGTCTTTCAGCGAGAGCGGTTCGCCCGGGACGATTGGCAAAGCGCTCCGGAGCGTTTCGTCGTTATGAGGCTGTTATCAGAAGCCGAAAGCATGGTCGACGGTGGCTACTTGAGACTTTTAAAGCCGTCGCTGCAGCGTTAAGCGCTACCGCTACCTCTGAGCCGGAAACCGGTTTTGGCGCCATCGAAAAGGGTGTGCAAGTCATTGTCCGTGCGATTCAAAGTCGAATAGATCGGGGGTCTTGTCATCTCTTTGCCGACTAAGCCTTTCGCCGAGGTGCAAGCAGGGATGCTTGATCTTTGTGAGTCCTCTCTTCCCTTCAAAATGGGCGCTCCCGCCGTTGGGCATTCGCACCGTGATTACTTCGGTACCGCACATAGGGCATTGGTGACGAAAGCTCCGACGCTTCTTCTCGTCTGGCGAATGCTGCAGTACCCAGCTTGCACGAACTGCAGTGGTCCTGCCGTCCGGCAGCCGCCGTGTATGTGAGCGTCTTGGGATCCAGCGGTGACCAGTCAGACAAGCCCTCTTTCTTCCACGCTACTCCCAGAGATCCCTTTTCTGACATAGAAGCCGTTGGGGATCGCCTCCTGGACGAGCGGTACATGCGAAATCAGCCCCACGGCACGGTTCTGTCGGACGATGGAGTTGAGAACCTGGAGTACCTGGTCGAGCGTGCCGGACCCATTTTCGGTGTCGAGGCTTCCAA
The DNA here is from genome assembly GCF_059612725.1 of Ruegeria sp. YKSF070. Lineage (NCBI taxonomy): Bacteria > Pseudomonadati > Pseudomonadota > Alphaproteobacteria > Rhodobacterales > Roseobacteraceae > Ruegeria > Ruegeria sp. YKSF070. The sequence continues at coordinate 16,961 of NZ_JBXWRD010000027.1, forward strand.
ATCCTTCGTCGATAAAAATCGTGTCAAGCCGCACCTTGCCGCTCGCGCTTTCGACCACGTCGGCAAGACCGAGTGCGAGAGCGAGCGCGGCAATGAACGTCTCACCACCTGAGAGGGTGCTCGTGGCGCGCGATTTCCCGGTGTGCGCGTCAAACACCTGTGTTCCAAGGCCTCGTTTACCTCGCCCTCCATTCTCCATCTCGCGCTCAAGACTATACTGATAGTTTGTCATTGGGCCGAAGCGTAAGTTTGCCGCTTCCAGAATCTGATCGAACATCGTGCCTATCGCGAATGTCTCCAGGGTCAGTCTTTGCGAGTTCTGCCCGTTCACCAGCGCAGCTAGTCCGCGCAGCGGGCCTGATGCCGCTTCGGCTTCGTCAAGCTTGCGCAGCGTCTCTTCCATCCCCTTTCTAAGCCGATCCAAATGATCGACACGGGTCTGGGCGGCGACACGTTCTTCGGTCGCCTTACCGAGTGCCTCAGCAAGGGACTGGTGCGTTTCCCGCAGCGCTTTGATGTCAAGCCGGGACATGCCTTCAATCGCAGAGGCAGCATCTGCGGCTGCATCAGACGCACTTTTGTGCTCGCGCCGGTATGTCTCGACGGTTTCCCTATCCTCATTGAGAGTTTCGACGGCCGGCTTAAGAGACTGAAACGCCTCTGCTGTGAGGCCAGCTCCAGCCAGTCTCGTTCGGAAGACCGCAACCGACTTTTGATGGCGCGCCTTACAGTCCACAAGCGCCTTATCCGCGCCTTCAAGATCCTTAGCCGCGCCGAGTGCCTGTTCGCGCGCGGAGTTCAGCGCCTTTTCCGCGGCAGTCCGCGCCACCTGAAGCGTCTCCAGAGATCCGGTCACCTTCTTCAGTGTGGCCGCGAGCGCCGGAACATCGCGCAGGTTCTCTGGCACCTCGGCGAGCCTGCCATCGCGCGCCGCTTTGGCCTCAGTTGCCTTGTTCCGCCGCTCATTGAAGCAGTCCCGCAACTCATCGCGTTTCCGCTCCAATTCCTCGATCTGAAGTGCCAGTTCCTCGATCCCGGTCTCCGCGGCAAGAATGTCGACCCTGGGCCCAAGCGCTGCGAGTGCGTCGTCTTCACGACCGATCTGCGCCGCGATGACGGCTGCACGCTCCTCTGGCGGTTCAAGGGTGGACAAGCGTTTCTGTCGCTCCTCGAGCGTCGCTTGCACCCCGACCAGTGCTTCGCCAGCTTTCCGGGCATCGCGATCGGCGGCCAGCCATGCTTCTCGTGACTCTCGGAATGCCTTGTCCAGGCCGGCACTACCGATCTCGCCAGTCGCCGGCGCAGGATGTTCGGTTGCGCCGCAGACCGGACATGGCGACCCTGCTTCCAATCTCGTCGCAAGGTGAAGCGCCTGTGCGGCAGCTAGATCCCGTTCGGCCGTCTCATAATCATCTCGCGCCTTCTCGGCCTTTCCGGCCGCAGCTTCCGACGTCCGCAGTTGTTCTTCGACAGCGGCCTGAGCCGTTGCAACATCCTGCAAAGCGCCCTCGTAGGACTTGGCGGCCAGATGCCGTTTGTCGAGCTCTGCGTGCCGACCCGCGATCTCGGCGCGCTTCTCCTCCGTTTCGCGCGCAGCTTTTAGCTCTGCGCTTTTCGAGGTGCGCTTCTCCTGCAGTTCGGTCAGTTGTGCCTTTGCTGCCTGAAAAGCGTTGTCGGCGTCCAGCTGCTCTTTCAGCGCGGTTTCGACTTCCTGATTGCTATCGGCCGCTGCCTCGAGGATTCGACCATACCTCTCCAGTTCATCACTTCTCCGGCGCAGGGTTTCGACCTCATCGGCACGATCGTCCTCGCGCCGGAGCGCCTCTGCCGCCTTTTCTGCTTCTCTGGAAGCAAGCTCGCTGGCCTCGTCAGCCTTCTTGCGCGCGCCCTCGGCTTCACCAACCTCACGTTCGGCATCCCTCACTCGTTCCTCGACATCGATCAGACCGCGCGCGCGCTCGGCTTGTCGGACCTGCTCAGAAAGCGTCTCGACATCGCCCTTCTGCGCCTCAAGTGCGCGAAGCCGTTCGTTCATCTTTTCGGCCGTCGCGAATTTTTCTTCGATCGCCTCCGCCTGACGCACTGCTTTCTCGGCAGCTTCCGCCGTCGCCTTCCCGGTTTCTTCGTTCGCGCGTAGCTCTGCGCATTTCCCAGTTGCGGCTTCGATGCCCGAAATCAGTGCATCAGTGCTTTCGAACCCTTCTGCCGCGAGTTGCCTGATGCAGAGCGCACGTTCCTCTCGCACCTGCCGTTCAGCCTCATCGGCTGCTGACTTGAGATCGGCCATGAGCTTCTCGTATAGCGAGACATCGAAGAGTTCTCGCAGGATTTCGAGGCGCTCTTTCGTCTTGGCCGAAAGGAACTTCTCGAAGCGCCCTTGCGGCAGGAGGACGATCTGGCGAAATTGCTCGGAGCCATATCCAAGCATCTCGACGACGGCCGCGTCGACGTCGCGCACCTTCTTTTCTGCCACGATCTTGCCCCGCGCCGCGTCTGTAATGTTGTCTAACGACATTCCGGTCGCATCGAACAGGTAAGCTTCGTGTGCGCTCCGCGTCTCGCCTTCACCGCGTGCCTTGGGTCGCATCTGGTCGGGCCGGCGAAGCACAACAAATCGCCGCTCACCAATGTCGAACACGAACTCCGCCTCGGTCATTATATCCGGATCGGCGTGATCCGAGCGCAACGAAGGAGCGTCTTGCTCTGCCTTCGCCGCTTCTCCAAAGAGCGCAAAGGTCATCGCGCTGAAGATGGTCGATTTACCTGATCCTGTTTGTCCGTAGATGCCGAAAAGACCCGCCTCGACGGCATCCCGAAAGTCGATAACCACCCGACCTGGATAGGGACCGAACGCCTGAAGTGTTAGCCGAACCGGTCTCATTGGACATCCTCCGTCTCACGCAGGCGACCGAGTGCCGACGCTACGACCTCCAGTTCCTTCTCTGAGAACCCTTCGTCCCGCACATGTTCAACGAAGTTGCCAATGACTTCGACAGGGTTCGCGACCACTAGGGCACGTCCCGTTAAGGACTTTACTTCTGGCGCCTGTTCATCCCGCTCGTAGATAAGTTCACAGGCGTTCGGGAACACGTCGCGGATGCGCTTCATTCCATCGATCACAGGCGCATCATCGGTAAGCACGGCTTTGATAAAATCGTCAGATCTGTCTGCGAGGAGAAGTTCTGCGTGACGTCCCTTCAAGACGCGCACTTGGCGAATGGGTGTGAAAGGAATGCTCTCAATCGTGGTTTGCCCGACTGCATCGATCTCGACGAGGCTCATCGACTTCTGGCAGTCAGATTCATCAAACCCGAAAGCTAATGGCGATCCCGAGTACCGGATATGAGGGGCACCAACCGATTGCGGCCGGTGCAGATGGCCAAGAGCCACATAGTGGGCACCCTCGAACACGGCCGAACTGACGGTCTCGATGCCGCCGACCCTAGTGAGAGGTCGTTCACTTTCGCTGCTCGAAGCCCCGGCTACGAAAGCATGCGAAACGACGACCCAACGCGTACCATTGGGAATGTTACGCCGTCCGCAAGCCACCTGAGCCGCGAGAACGTCCTCGGGAGTGTGGAGAGCTTCGTCGGAAAAACATTCACGGGCGGCATACTCGTAGGCGAAGGGCAACCCTGTGAACGCCACAGGTCCGTGGGCGTCCGTAAGTAACAGCGGCTTCTCGTCCGCACTGATAGCCCCACGTATCAAAGCGCGTCGTGTGTCTGTCATGATCGCCATGGACGCGATTCGATCACCCGAGTCGTGATTGCCGGCGATCATTACCACGGCCGCCTCGGTCTCCGAGGCAACGCGCGCCAAGAACCCATTGAACTGACGCACGGCAGACGTCGGCGGGGCAGCCCGGTCAAAAATATCTCCTGCAATTACAAGAACGTCAACGTCGCGGGAGGTGATCGCCGAAACGATCTGATCGAGTATTGCTCCGTGATCGGCATCGAGAGGAATCCCGTTGAACTGACGCCCGAGATGGAGGTCGGCGGTGTGAAGAATCCTCATGGCAATAATCCGTATATTTTTTATTCGTATATTTTCTAGATGGACATACAGGCGAGAGTCAAGGTAGGGATGCGCACATGAAGCTTGACGACCTCAAACATGCGCAGAGAGAGCGCCTGATCTTTCTGGACCGCTGCCTGACTTGGCGGGGTATGGCAAACCGCAAGGATCTGATCGACCGCTTCGGTATTTCGACCGCGCAGGCAGCGCTGGACTTTCGTGTCTATCTCGGTCTCGCGCACAGTACACCGCCGACCTATGATCCGGTGCGAAAGACCTATATTGCTGCGATCGAACACGAGCCTTTAGCACCATCCGGCCTGACCGAAGCCCTCGATATCCTGACGAGCGATGATGAAAATACGCCGCCTTCCGCGTTGCCACGACCGGAACGCAAGGCAGATCGGAGGACTATCGCGCTGCTTCACCAGGCAAGCAGGTCGGGGAAAGCCCTCCACGTACGGTACACGTCGATGTCGTCCGGTGCCGACGAAGGGCAGTGGATTGCGCCGACCCGCTTCACGTCCGATGGTGAAAGCGTGCACTTGCGTGCCCACAGTTTCAAGCACGGTGAATATCGGAACTACCTCCCGATCCGCATCGATCCTGACAGCTCCTTCGAGGAGAAAGTCATAGACAAGCCTCTGCCGGAGGACGTGGATTGGAATACTCGAGCAATCATCTGGCTGCGACCAAAGACAGGACTTTCAGATGAGCAAGCAAAGGTCGTCAGACGTGAATTCGGCTTTGAAGGCGAATGGCTTCGAGTCGAAACCAGAAAAGCGCTGGAGTTCTTTTTTGATCGTCGGTGGGGACTTGGAACTCAAGAAGCACGATTGGAACGTGCAAAAACCGAGTACGCTCCCATAGCAGAGACTTAAGGGCATAATCGAGAACGCTGCCCAAGCCTCGGCAAGTGCGATTTCGACCCTGCGTTCTTCGCACTCCATCCCATCTGTCGCACTTCGCCATCGTGGCCCCAATCAGCCGCCTTTGTCCGGCGGCCCCACGGACCCCACGGAGGCTTTCCATGCAACCCGATCACGCTCCCCTGCCGCCACGCTATCTGCGGACCAAGGAGGCCGCGCAGTTCCTCAGTCTATCCGCGCGCACCCTCGAAAAGCACCGGACCTACGGCACCGGTCCGGCCTATCACAAGCTCGGTGGGCGGGTGGTTTATTCGATCGAGGATCTGGAAGCTTGGGTCCAGCGCGGTTCCGTGACTTCGACGTCCGATCCGCGCGGAGGCCGCGTGCTGCCCGCAAAGCGTCACGTGCTGACCGCGACCCCGCCCGCGGGCCGGGCCTTCCGCTGATCCGGTCGAGGCAGCTCCAATGTCCTGCAGTGCGTCAGAACGCGGTCAGCTCGATCTGTTCCACGCTCTCCCAGGCGAGTTCGCGGTGCGGGACGCGCAGGACCTCATGTCCTATCCTTTCTTTTCCCTCTCCAAGACCCGTCGCACGCGACCCATCGAGTTCTCGGCGGGCGGTATCGAAATCCGTGTCGAAGCCGTGGCCGACCATGGCATGGCCACGATCTGGGACGCCGATATCCTGATCTGGGCCGCAAGCCAGATCGTCGAGGCGCGCGACGCCGGGCTTCGCACATCGCGGCTCATGGCGGCGACGCCGTACCAGATTCTAACATTCATCGGCCGCGGCACCTCCGTCCGCGATTATCATCGGTTGAAGGCCGCGCTGGACCGGCTGCAATCGACGACGGTTCGCACCTCGATCCGCCAGCCGGCCGAAGGACGTCGGCACCGGTTTTCCTGGATCAACGAGTGGACGGAGCGGTCCGATAGCGGCGGCCGCCCGGACGGGATCGAGCTGATCGTGCCGGACTGGTTCTACCGAGCCGTCCTCGACGATGCGCTGATCCTGACCATCGACCGCGCGTATTTCGATCTGACGGGTGGCCTCGATCGCTGGCTCTATCGGCTGGTTCGCAAGCATGGTGGCCGCCAAAAGGCTGGGTGGCGGTTCGAATTCCGACATCTCCACGTCAAATCCGGCAGCCTCTCACCCTTCAAACGCTTTGCCTTTGAGCTGCGGGACATCATCCGCCGACAGCCACTGCCGGGTTATCGCCTGGCGCTCGAGATTGAGGCGCGGGGGCGACGACTGCTCGCCTTCGAGCCCTGTGGACAACCTGTGGACGGGCTCGTGCCATCGGGAACCCGGAGTGTCGTGCCATCGGGAACCCGACCCTCGTGCTATCAGGAACCCGGTACGGGTCCATCCATCTCAAAAGACGACAGAATTCGGAGCCGTAACTTAGACTCTAACAAAGAATCTAACTCTTGTTGTGCCGCCCCCGCTGGGGACAAGCCCGCACGCGGACGCTCTATATCCCTCGAAACAGACCCTCGGATTGACAGGCCCGAGCGACCTCTCGGCACGTCGAGGAGGGCGACGACATGAGTCCGATCCGCTCCGAACCGCGCGCGGTTGATACACAGACCATTGGCAGAGAAGGCGACCTAACCTTCGTCGAACTGACCTGGAAAGAGGGGCACATCGAACAATGGGTCCGGTTCGGCCATTCGGTCTGCGAGCAGCGCATTGATCATCACCGGCGCCGCTTCGGCTTCGCGCCAGGCGCCGTCTTCGGGGTCAATCGCTGGGCGGCCAACGCCTATGGCACGGTCCTCTCGCGCTTCGACATCCTGCAGGTTGCGAAGCCCGGAACTCCCCTTCAAACGCTGCCCTATCTGCTGCCCGGAGGGACTTTGCTGCTCTCTACCCACGGCTGGCCCAAGGTCGAACGCGTGTTGCAGGCGATCGACGCGATCGAGGCGCTCGGGATCGACCCGGCGGATGCCTCGCCGGACTACTGGCGACACCTGCACAATCGCCTGACCACCGCACAACCGGCCCACACCTATACGCGTCTTCAGCACCGAGCCTGGCTCAAGCGGCGGAGCCTTGGGCTATGACTGCGCGGCGCACCATCGTCTGGGCGACGGCCTTGTCGGTCACCCTGATCGTCCTGCATGCCATTGCTAGCTGGTCGCCGCGCGTTCTTTGGAATGCCAGCGCGAGCGTTCCTGTCGGGCTCTATCGGTTGCACTCGGTTGGCCACCTGACCATCGGGGATTTGGTCGCCGTGCAGCCGCCTCCGGCGCTTTCGGACTACCTCGATGAGCGCGGATACATGCCGCGCGGCGTGCCGCTGCTCAAGCATGTCGTGGCGCTCGAAGGGGCGTTGGTCTGCCGCTCGGGCGACAGGGTCACGGTCGATCAACGTCGTCTCGGCTACGCCCATGTGCAGGACCGCTACGGCCGCGATCTGCCCGTATGGCAGGGCTGTCATCGACTTGGAGCTGGCGAAGTCTTTCTCATGAACCCGGATGCGCCGGACAGCCTGGACGGGCGGTATTTCGGGCCCTTGCCGCGCACCGCGATCACCGCCCGACTGACACCGCTTTGGACCGTCGACGACGCCATTACCGCCAAGTCGGCGCATCCGGAGCCCACACCGCACCGCAACAGAAAGGAGGCACGCCATGCCCCAGATCGGTGAATTCACCCGCACGAAATCCGGCTTTGCCGGGTATGTCCGAACGCTGACACTGGACCTTGAGGTCTCCCTCGACAAAGCCGAGACGACCGAAGCCGAGAACGCACCCGACTACCGTCTTTTTCACGGAGATGGCGACCTTGCCCGTGAAATCGGGGCGGCCTGGGCGCGCACCGGGGAGAAGGCCGGCGAGTATTTCTCGGTGCTGATCGACGATCCGATGCTGGCGCAGCCTATCCGGGCAAATCTCTTCCGCAACGGTGAAAGTTCGGTCTGGTCGCTGCAATGGAACCGTCCGCCCAAGCGCAATGGGGCAGGGTGAGCGATGGCGCTGAATAGATCGAAACGCAGCAACCGGATCACAGTCGAGCGACCTTGCATCGCGCAAATATTGGCCGCCTTCCTTCTTTCCGGCCTTGCCGTGACAACACCGACCAGTGGTCCGGCTCTCGCAGAAATCCCAGTCGTCATCCGCGATCCAGCCCGCGATCCCCATGCAGCCGCAATTGCCGAAGCCTCGGTACGCTTTGCCATCCCGGAACACTGGATCCGTGCCGTAATGCAGGCCGAAAGCGCGGGCGATCCGGGCGCCGTCAGCCGGGCCGGGGCCATGGGGCTGATGCAGGTCATGCCCGGAACATGGGCCGCTCTGCGGCAGGACCACGGTCTCGACGCTGATCCATTCGATCCGCGCGATAACATCCTGGCGGGCACGGCCTATCTGCGCGCCATGCTCGATCGCTATGGCACCGTCGGTGGCATGCTCGCCGCCTACAATGCCGGGCCGGGGCGGTACGACGCATACCTCTCGGAGGGCCGTCCACTGCCCGCCGAAACCCGCGCTTATGTCGCGATGTTGGCTCCGCGCCTGGACGGCACGGCGCCGCTGCCGAACCGCGCAACCGTCGCTGATTGGCGCGAGGCGTCGCTGTTCACCGACAGATCGGCGGAGCATCCACAACAAAATGGCGGCAGCCCGGATGCAGATCGACCGGCCCGCGAAACGGGTCCAGCCACCCCAGATCCCGGCATATTCGTTGCTCGGCCCGGCCCGGAGACACGGCCATGAACGCGATCGTAGCTTTGTGTGCGTGGGCGAGCCGTTTCGTATGGGAGGCGGAAGGGCGCGCTTGGACAACGGGTGGGAAGGAAAAAGGGCGAGATAAAAGCCCCTGCCACGAATGCCGCAAGTCCCTGACGGGACTGGCCTTTTCGAGTGCATGTCTTTCGGTCGTGTGCAGGTTGCGAGATTTTTCCCTGCGATTTCAACGCTCCGGCATGCACAGGTGCGTTTCAGGCCTCGGATGGGGCAGCGCATGACCGAGACCGAGCGCGACTTCCGGATCCGACCGGGCAAACCCCGTAGCACCCGAACGCCGAGTTCCAAAGGCTTCGTGGACCGGGTGCTGCGTGCGGCTCAGAAAGCCGGGCATACCGCGCCATCGCGCAGTCTGGGTCGGCCAAGGTGCTCGACCTTCGGGCGCGGTCATGGCCGGTTCGGGCGCAGCCGACTGTTCTCGCCCGCGCGCCGCGTTGTCGTCAAAGCCCGCATCGCTCGCCACAAGGGCCGGGCCTATCGCGCGGCACCGCTCTCGACCCATCTGGCCTATTTGCGCCGCGACGGTGTCGGCAAGGTTGGGGAGAGGGGTCTGCTCTTCGATGCCGAGACCGACGGTCTGGACGGTTCCGACTTCGCGGCACGATGCGAAAACGATCGTCACCATTTCCGCTTCATCATCTCGCCCGAGGACGCCGCCGAGATGGAGGACCTCCGCGACTTCACATGCGACCTTGCGCGGCGGATGGAGGCCGATCTCGGCACGCGGCTGGAATGGGTCGCAGTGGATCACTGGAACACCGACAATCCGCATGTGCATCTGATCGTCCGCGGCGTCGATGATCGTGGCGGCGATCTTGTGATCGCGCGCGATTACATCAGTAGCGGGCTTCGGTCCCGCGCCGAGGATCTGGTCGCGCTGGAGCTCGGTCCGAAACCGGAGCACGAAATCCGGCATGCGCTCGAACGGGAGGTCACGGCGGAACGCTGGACGCGCCTCGATCGGGAGCTGCGCTATCAGGCCGACGAACTCGGTCTTCTCGACCTGCGCCCCTCAGCACCCGGACCCGCGGACCCGCAAATCCGCCGGTTGATGGTCGGCCGCTTGCAGCACCTTCGGAAACTCGGCCTGGCCTCGGAAGGCCGCCCCGGTGAATGGATGCTCGGGCTCGAAGCGGAACGCACGCTCCGCGATCTGGGCGAGCGCGGCGACATCATCAAGACGATGCACCGCGCCTTCGCCGAGCGGCGGCAAGACCGCGGGTTCTCCGACTTCGCCATCGACGAAGGCCGGGCAGGGGACCCGATCATCGGGCGGCTGGTCGCGACCGGCCTGTACGACGAGCAGTCCGGCACCGCCTATGCCGTGATCGATGGCACGGACGGGCGCGCGCACCACGTACGCTTTCGCGGTCTGGACGCGTTCGACCACGCGCCCGCGCCGGGCGGCATCGTCGAGGTGCGCCGCTTCGGTGGTCCGGACGATCCGCGCCCGACGCTTGTCCTGGCCAACCGGTCCGATCTCGACCTGCAAGGCCAGATCACCGCGCCAGGCGCGACTTGGCTCGATCACCGTCTGGTCGAACGTTCCCGCATGCCGCTTGCGATGGGCGGGTTCGGGGCGGAGGTCCGGAACGCGCTCGATGCCCGCGCCGAACATTTGGTGGATGAGGGGCTGGCACAAAGGCAGGGACAGCGGATCATCTTCCAGCGCAATCTTCTCGCGACCCTGCGGAAGCGTGAGCTCGATACTGTCGGCCAGACCCTCGAGACCGAGACAGGCTTGCCTCATCGTCCCGCAAAGTCCGGTGAGCAAGTGTCCGGCACCTACACCCGGCAGCTCCGTCTGACCTCCGGCCGCTATGCGATGATCGAGGGTATCGGCCAGGACGGCGGACGCAGTTTCCAGCTCGTCCCCTGGTCTCGCGAGATCGAGCCCCGCCTTGGCCTGCACATCACGGGGATCGTGCGCGGCGGCGGTGGAATCGACTGGAGCCTCGGGCGCAAGCGCGGGCTTGAGTTGTAGAAGGATGCGTCAATTCGGAATTGTTGCGGAATAAGGCCTATGGCCAACTTCTGCGAATCCATTCACGCAACCAGATCTCGCCGTCCGATAGCTCGATGCACCCAATTTTAGATAGGTCATCGATTACTTGCGCGAAGGATTTGTCGCTTAATTCGTTCAGATCGGCTTCGGCAAGAGCCTTATTCGTCAAATTTAAAGCGCTCATTTCTGAGATACGATGTCTGCCATCGTGATTCTTCCACATCGCAACGATCGCAATCGCATGCTCCTTGCTGAGTTCGACCTTTGAAGTTGAGTAAAGGTCCTTCCAGATAACCAAAGCGCCTAAGCAGGCCAGCCACGGATTTGATGCTGCTCCCGCACCGGTCAACGCAATACCTGGTAATGCTCCTACAAGCTTTGACCAATTTAGTACGATGTTTCCTGGCTTGATGCTTGCGCCGCCCCTCCGACCGCCGTGTGAGACTACAATTAGTTCCATCCGGCGCTCGCTCTCAGGTATTTCCGGCGGTTTTACTCGGCAAAAAGCTTCGATCAGCCTGCGGCTTTGTTCTTCTGAAAGGGAGTATGTGCCATCAGTTAAGCTCTCGAGTTTTTCAAGAAGTCTTTTCAATTGATTATCACTCACGAGACGTTCACCTCTCAGTTTTCCGGGTCTTAGATGAACAATCGCTTCAACCAAAGTATACCTCAAGTCGGATTGCCGTAGCACTCGTGTACTGCGCGAACGAACGCGTCACTCTGCCGGAACAACCTGTCCTTTATATGCACTATGATATCCAAGAATGCGACGCATCGACGACGAAGGTTGCATCTGGATTTGATGGTTCGACCATACCCGTATGACCGCTACGAAAATCCTCTGGGGCCAGATCCTCGCTGTCTTCCTGATCGTGCTCACGACGACCTGGGGCGCAACGCAATGGGTCGCCTGGCGGCTGGGGTTTCAGGCGCAGCTGGGCAGCCCATGGTTCGAGGCCTTCGGCCTGCCGATCTACCCGCCCCCTGCATTCTTCTGGTGGTGGTACTTCTACGACGCCTATGCGCGAACGGTCTTCTGGGAGGGCGGCGCGATCGCGGCCTCGGGCGGGTTCATCTCCATCGCCGTGGCCATCACCATGTCCGTCATCCGGGCGCGCGAGGCCGCCGACGTCGATACCTATGGTTCGGCCCGCTGGGCGAACAGGGCCGAGGTCGAGGCCGCCGGGCTGCTGAGTTCCGATGGTGTCGTGCTCGGCAAGCTGGATCAGGACTACCTGCGCCATGACGGGCCGGAGCATGTGCTCTGCTTCGCGCCGACCCGGTCGGGCAAGGGGGTTGGCATCGTTGTCCCGTCGCTGCTGACCTGGCCGGGCTCCGCCATTGTCCATGACATCAAGGGCGAAAACTGGGACCTGACGGCCGGGTTCCGCGCGCGCCATGGCCGGGTGCTGCGCTTCGATCCAACCAGCCTGACCTCGGCCGCCTACAACCCGCTGCTCGAAGTTCGCCGGGGCGAGTGGGAGGTACGCGATGTTCAGAACGTGGCCGATGTACTTGTCGATCCCGAAGGGTCTCTGGAGAAGCGAAACCATTGGGAAAAGACCTCGCACTCACTGCTGGTCGGCGCGATCCTGCATGTGCTTTATGCCGAACCCGACAAGACACTGGCCGGCGTTGCCGCCTTCCTCTCCGACCCACGCCGCCCGATCGAGCAGACGCTCGAAACCATGATGGCGGCGCGTCATCTGGGAGGGGCCGGCCCGCATCCGGTCATTGCCTCGACCGCGCGGGAGCTTCTGAACAAGTCCGACAACGAACGCTCGGGCGTTCTCTCGACGGCGATGTCCTTCCTTGGCCTCTACCGCGATCCCGTCGTCGCCCATGTGACACGGCGCTGCGACTGGCGGATCGACGACCTTATCGGTGCAGAACACCCGACGACCCTTTACCTCGTCGTGCCGCCCTCGGACATCTCGCGCACCAAGCCGCTGATCCGCCTGGTGCTGAACCAGATCGGCCGCCGATTGACGGAGGACCTGAAGGACACCCGCCGTCGTCATCGCGTCTTGATGATGCTCGACGAATTCCCCGCACTCGGGCGGCTCGATTTCTTCGAAAGTGCGCTGGCCTTCATGGCGGGCTACGGGATCAAGAGCTTCCTGATCGCGCAGTCGCTCAATCAGATCGAGAAGGCCTATGGCCAGAACAACGCCATCCTCGACAATTGCCACGTCCGGGTGAGCTTCGCGACCAATGATGAACGGACTGCCAAGCGTGTCTCGGATGCCCTTGGTACGGCAACCGAGTTGAAGGCGATGAGGAACTACGCGGGCCACCGGTTGGCACCCTGGCTGGGTCACCTCATGGTCTCGCGCTCCGAAACTGCGCGCCAACTCATGACGCCCGGCGAGATTATGCAGCTGCCGCCAGAGGACGAGATCGTCATGGTCGCAGGCTGCCCGCCGATCCGGGCAAAGAAGGCGCGGTATTTCGAGGACAAGCGGTTTGTTGATCGCGTGGTTGGGCCGCCAGAACCGGAGCAAGGCATGCCGATGATGCAGGATGATCCATGGTCATCTCTCCCGACCATCGAAGCCGCTACGCCTTTGCGCGCGTCGGCGCCGTCGGGTGAAGCTGATGAGGCGAATGCAGGCCCGCGTCGGGAACCTGACTTGCCTGAGCATGTGGCTACAGCCCCGGAAAAGACGACAGAACCAGCGCGCGAGTTCGAGATGATGCTCGATGACGAACCGGAGGAGGCGGCACGGCAACGGCGGGCCCTGCGCAAGCAGATGGGGCAGGTGGCCCGGCAGGCTTCGATGGACCGCAACGACGGCATCGATCTCTGAGGGCAAATCCATGCGGGACCGTCTCAACCTCTCCCTGCCAGCCGAGTTGATCGGGCGGATCAACGACATCGCCGACCGGAAACGGGTGACCCGCTCCGCCATCGTCGAAGCGGCCGTCGAGTCCTTCCTCTCGCCCGATCATTCCGACATGCGGGAGGCCGCCCTGACGCGCCGCCTCGACCGCCTCTCACGCCAGGTCGCGCGTCTGGAGCGCGACCAGCGGATCACGACCGAGACCCTCGCGCTCTTCGTCCGCTTCTGGCTCACCATCACCCCACCGATTGCGCCTGAGAAGCAAGCCGCGGCACAGGCCAAGGGCCGCGAGCGGTTCGACGGGTTCGTCGAGACCTTGGGCAAGCGGGTGCAGAAGGGGCGGTGGTTTGCGGATGAGATAGTCGGTGATGCGCAGGCGAAGCGGTAGTCCCGAGAAAGTCGTACTTTACCATACTGATTGGCAGGTTTTGCGTTGACGTTGTGAAGTGTGTCTATATCGTGTGTCGGGAAAACGCTTGGCCTTCAAGGATATCGCCAACGCCCAACTGAAACTTCTAGACTGCGAGCTTGAGTGCCTTGGCCCAGATGAACTTCATCGATCTTTTCGCCGGTCTGGGCGGATTTCATCAGGCGCTGAGCGCGTCAGGCGGTGAGTGCGTGTTCGCCTCGGAGATCAACGCCGATCTGGCCGCTTTGTACGAGAAGAACTATGGTACAAAGCCCCACGGCGATATCCGCAGCGTCGATATTCCTTCAATCCCTGATCATGATGTCCTTTGCGCAGGCTTTCCCTGCCAGCCGTTCTCCAAGGCTGGCGAGCAGAAAGGCCTGCAATGCCCCCAATGGGGCGACCTCATCGATTACGTGATCGACATTTTGCGTCTGAAGGAACCGCGCTTCTTCATCATCGAAAATGTGCCAAACCTTGTCCGCCATGACGGCGGCAGGACGTGGCAGAATATCTGCACCCGGCTGCGCGCGCTCGACTATGATGTCGATTTTGCGCGCTTGTCCCCGCATATGTTCGGGGTGCCGCAAAAGCGTGAACGCGCCTTCATCATTGGCGACCGCGAAGGGCTTGGCGGCTTTTCCTGGCCGGTGCCAGAAGACGCGGCGCAGCTTTCCATTTCGTCCGTCTTAGACAATAGCCCCGAGGATGCTCTGCACCTGAGCCCAAGCCATGTCCATTATCTTACCATCTGGCAGGAATTCGTGGCGGCGTTCCCGAAAAATATGGAACTGCCGTCATTCCCGATTTGGGCGATGGAATTCGGTGCAGATTATCCCCTAGATGGCCTGACACCGTATGAGCGCGGATTTCGTCGGCTTGGCCGGTATAAGGGCGCATTCGGGCAGTCCTTGAAGGGACTATCGGCCGAAGAGACTGAAGCTGCGCTTCCAGGCTATGCCCGCACAAAGCTTGAGCACTTTCCGGCATGGAAGATTGATTTCATCGAAAAGAACCGCGCCTTCTACGCCGAGCACAGATCAATCATCGATCCTTGGATTGACCAGATTAGGTCCTTCCCGCCCAGCTTTCAGAAGCTCGAATGGAATATTAAAGGCGGAGCGCGGGATATCTGGAAACACGTTATCCAATTCCGGGCGAGCGGCATTCGCATCAAAAAGGCCGATACTGCTCCCTCACTCATTGCGATGACAACGAGTCAAGTTCCCATCATCGGATGGGAGCGGCGCTATATGACGCCGCGTGAATGCAGCCGCCTGCAAAGCCTTGAGCTCACCCATTTGCCAAGCACCAAGAACGGTGCCTATAAAGCCTTTGGCAATGCCGTAAATGTTGAAGTTGTGAAGCGCATCTTCGCCGCCCTTGTCACCAGAGAAGATGCAGCGGAGTCCGTACAGCGGGCCGTTGCCGCAGAGTAATATGAGCCGCCTAAACACGGTCAATATCCGGCCCGGTGTGAACGTCCTTTCGGTGCTGCCGCACCTTAACTACAAGGCGTGGTATGCCTTGGCCGAGTTCGTTGATAACTCGATCCAGAGCAGTATCTCGCGTCGCAAGGACTTAGAAGCCACTTCGGGCGGTTCCTACGTTTTGCGGGTCGATATCACCTTCGATGCGGACGACAGCCGGATCGTGGTTCTCGACAACGCTGCCGGCATTGCCTCATCTGACTATCAACGTGCCTTCCGGCCTGCCGAAATCCCACCTGATGCAACGGGTCTGTCCGAGTTCGGCATGGGCATGAAGAGCGCGGCATGCTGGTTCGCGCCGAAATGGAGCGTCCGCTCCAGTGCACTTGGAGAAAGAGACGAGCGCACTGTCTTCTTCGATATCGATCACATCGTCCATGACAGCATCGAAGAGTTGAATGTCGTCACTTCGGTTGCGTCCGAAGACAAGCACTACACGGAAATCCGGCTGGAAGACATTCGCCGCTTTCCAAAGGGCCGGACCATCGGCAAGATCAAAGAGCATCTGGCCAGCATCTACCGCATCTTCCTACGATCAGGCGCGCTGGAACTCTTTGTGGACGGTGAGCGCCTTAGATACGACGAGCCCAAGGTTTTGGTCACGCCATCCTACAAAGACCCCGATGGACCACAGATCACTTGGAAGCGCGATATCGACATCGATCTCGGGCCAGGAAAATCAGCTACCGGCTTCGTTGCTATCCGGGAGAAGGCCGATACCCGCCTTGCTGGCCTCGCGCTCTTCCGGCGCAATAGACTGGTCCTTGGCAGCGCTGATGAAACCTACCGGCCTGCCGACATTTTCAAGCGGCCAAATAGCTATGAATCGCAGCGCATCTTTGGCGAAATCCATCTGAAGGGCTTCAGTGTCTCGCATACCAAGGACGGTGTTCAGTGGGGCGAGCATGAAGACGAGTTTCTTCGGAAGCTCTACAAAATCCTGAACGCCGAAGACCTGCCGATCATCAAGCAGACACAAAAGTACAGGGCCTTGGAGGACGCGCGCAACGCGCGCAAGGTCGCCCGCAGCGCAGCGCCCGCCGTGGCCAAGCAGTTCGATCACAGAGCCCTGGTTACATCGCAGCAGACGTTTCCAAGCGCCCAATCGCCGCGCCCTGAGCCTTCGCCGGACGCGAACCTTCCCGATGTAGGGGAGCAGCTTGACGCGGTTGCGGAAGGTGAGCGCGATGATTTTCAGTTTGAGTTTTTGTTCCGGGGGACGCCTTGGATCGTGAAGCTCGAATTGTCCTATGCCGACAAGGAAAGCGATTGGCTTTCCATCCAAAGCAGACCAGCCATCACAGACCCCGATCCGCGCGAAGTGCTGATCCGCGTGGCCATGCTCCATCCGTTCATGGCGCAGTTTCCTAATCTGGACTCGGAAGGTTTTGCGGCGGTCCTGAACATCGCTGCCACCATGGCACTGTCAGAAGTCATCGCCACGGAACTTGCCTCGCATCACCCCAAAGCAATCCGGCAATACACCAATGAAATCCTCAAGAACCTGGTGACGAGGACTGTCCCCGATGAGTGACGAAGGCATTATCCAGATTCACGAGCGCCAGACGTCCGGCAAATGGAACCCGGCGCAAGGTCCGGCCCTAACGCGCCTTCTTCAGTCAAACACATCACTTTCAGAGGTCGAGAAGACCCGGCTGGTCTCGGAAACCTTGTCGATCATGCGTCAATGCGCTGATCCGAAGAATCCGGGCGATCACAATACTGGCCTGATCATCGGCTATGTCCAGAGCGGCAAGACGCTTTCCTTCACAAGCCTGTCTGCGCTCGCGCACGACAATGACTATCAGATCGTCCTTCTTCTGGCCGGAACGACTAACAACTTGGTCGAGCAATCCTTCGAACGTCTGAAGAAGGACTTGGAAGTCGAGAAGAACCGGAACTGGAAGCTGTTCTCGACCAGAGACAAAGGCTTTCAGGGTGCTGAGGTTGAGCGGGTCAAAAGCGAGCTTGCGAAATGGCGCAAGGGGAGCACGCGCTCGCGCACTGTTCTGATCGTCTCCATGAAGGAGCATCGCCATCTTGATCATCTAGCCACATTGCTCGCCGGGGTCGATCTGACGAACGTGCCGACGCTCATCATTGATGACGAAGGCGACCAAGCGGGGATGAATACCAAGGCCCTGCAACAAGAAGAAAGCACGACCTACGCGCGCATCACGGCGCTGCGCCGTCTTTTCCCGCATCACAGCTATCTTCTCTACACTGCCACACCGCAAGCGCCGCTTCTGATCAGCCGCATCGACACGCTCTCGCCTGACTTTGGGGCGGTGCTGACACCCGGCGACGCCTATGTCGGCGGCATAGAGTTCTTTGTGGACGGGCCGGACAAATACATCGAGCTCATTCCCCAAACCGATGTACCGGACAGGGACGATCCGCCAGCGAGCCCGCCTGCCAGCATGCTGGAGGCCCTGAAAGACTTCTTCGTTGGCGTAGCCATCGGCTTGCGCGAAGAAGATGACCAGGGCGGCGGCAATCGCTCCATGATGATCCATCCGGCCATCCCGAAGGCCGATCATCTCATGTTTTCAAGATGGGCGCGGAACACGCGCGATGAATGGGCGTCCATTTTGGACGACCCGGATCATCACGGCCATGACGACTTGCTGGCAGGTTTTCGCGCTGCCTTCGAACGGTTGAGCGAGACCTACGCGGTCAACTACGGCTTCAACCAGATCGAGCCGCTGCTCTTCGACGCTGTGTCGGAAACCGCCATCGCCGAGCTCAACACCCGCGAGAAGACCAAAATCCCCTCCATCGATTGGAAGGGCGACTATAGCTGGATACTTGTCGGCGGGATCGGCCTGGACCGTGGCTTCACCGTTGAAGGCCTGACGGTCTCCTACATGCCGAGGTCCATCGGCATCGGAAACGCCGACAACATCCAGCAGCGCGCGCGCTTCTTCGGCTACAAGAAGCGCTATCTTGGCCTCTGCCGCATCTATCTGACGACAGAAAACATCGAAGCGTTCCAAGACTACGTGTCCCACGAGGAATCGGTCCGCTCATCGATCTCCAAGCACATCAAAGATGGGAGCGGCCTGAAGGACTGGCGGCGCACCTGGTTCCTCAGCCAGAGGCTTCAGCCGACACGGCGCTCTGTCATCTTGCTCGACATGTACCAGTCGCGCGGGCGGGAGGGGTGGATTTACCCCGACTACCCCTATGAGGATACCGGCTTCGTCGCCGATAACCGCGAAGCAGTAAACCAGCTACTCGGCGCGTTCGACTTCTGGGAATATAAGCAGCATGGCTGGAACCAGCAGCAGACCATTCCTGCGTTCAGCGACGACATTCCGCTCAGCGAGATAATCCCCTTCATTGGGCAAATCCGCTACAAGAACCCCGGCGATAGCTTGCAGCACTCGGCCATCATGGTCGGCCTTGAAAAGCTGGCCAGCGAAGATGCTGAGATGCGGTGCAGCGTCTTTGCCTTCTCCGGCCCATGGTCGGGCGTGGAAGCGCGCCGCAGTCTTGATACCAAAGACCCGCCCAAGATCAGAAACCTCTTTCAGGGTAGCAACGCGCGCACCAATTATCCCGGCGCGCGCCAAATCCGGGCCGATGACACGATCACCTTCCAGATTCATCGCTATCACTTAGAAAATGCCGCCAAGAACCGCGTGCTTCTGGAAGACTTGCCCGTGCTCGCCGTGCACATCCCCGAGCACCTGGCGGAGCGTGTTTGGGTAGAACGAGAGGACGATGCTGTTTGAGGCGTATCAGGAACTTGCGCGCCGCTTCCCGGATGCCTGCCAGCATCTCTTCGGGAACAAGATCGATGGTGCACATGGCCTCTGGCTTTCCTTGGATGCGCAAGGGCAGCCCTATTTGCTCTTCGAGATGGCCGAGGATGATGGCCAGCCTGATCTGAAGCTGAAGGCCGTTGAGGTTCGCTTCGCGTGCCCCTGCGATATCCAGCTTCAGGATGGCAGTGCTCTTTCCGGCACCTACACGCTGGTTTCCCTTGCCAATGACGATCCCGACATCATCCGCGTCTTCCTCCGCCTTTTGGAAGAAGCGTTCCTGACGCCCGGCGCGGATCACTCAGCAGCGGCAGTACGCGACCAAATCCTTTCGATTGCGGACCTCTTCGCGCGGCTGAGCGACGAGTTGAAAGACGTGGTTGGGCTTTGGGGTGAGTTGCACATCATCCGCACCGCACAAGATGTGAACGCCGCAGCACGCGCATGGTCATCGTCCGCCCGTTCCCGTTACGACTTCATGACCGAGCGCTTTGCGCTGGAAGTGAAGACGACCCTTAAGTCTGCGCGGCAGCACCGGTTTTCGCTTGAGCAGCTTCGCCCCAACGCGGACGTTCAGGTCTACATTGCATCCATCTTGCTGACTGAGTTGCCGGGTGGTGAAGCGGCCTACGAGTTGATCGATGAGGTTTACGCTGCGCTTGACGATCCCCAGAACCGCGCCCGGTTTTTTCGCCAATGCCTGCGCAAAGGCGGCGCGGACATCTATGGATCAGAGTTGCGCCTAAGCACGCTGCCGGGCGGCGCATCCATCGCGCTTTTTGACGCTGGCACCTTGCCGGTGCCGGCCGTCGAGGGCGGAGATCCGATTTCCAATGTGCGCTTTGACCTCCGGCTTCAGCAGCAGGAAATGCTCGAATCGGAGCGCCAACAGAGCGTGCTGAGTTTTTTGATTTTGGAGATCTGATAACTCGGGTCCAACTGACCCTTTTCCCTGTCTTTGCACGCCAGAGCCCTACGCCCCTTGATGACCTGTTGAGCGCAGCCGGTTTCCGGTTTTCTTGATGGACCCGATCCAGGGCCGCCCGTCGGCCACTACTCACGGAACGGGGAAAGCATGGCAGAGGCAGCTCGGAAACCTGAAGCGATGGCCCGCGGCGCGCGAATGCTGCGCACGGCGCTCGGGCCCGCCATCGCCGGGTTTCTGGAAGACCCGATGACCGTCGAGGTCATGCTCAATCCCGACGGGCGGCTCTGGATCGACCGGCTGTCCGAAGGGCTCTCCGATACCGGCGCCACGCTCTCGCCCGCCGATGGCGAGCGGATCGTGCGGCTCGTCGCCCATCATGTCGGGGCCGAGGTGCATGCGGCGCGGCCGCGCGTCTCGGCCGAACTGCCCGAGACCGGGGAACGCTTCGAAGGGCTCCTGCCGCCCGTGGTCACCGCGCCCTGTTTCGCGATCCGCAAACCCGCCGTCGCGGTCTTCACGCTTGCCGACTATGTCGCTTCCGGGATCATGAGCGAGACCCAGGCGGCGCTGTTGCGCGACGCCGTTGCCGCCCGCGCCAATATCCTCGTGGCGGGCGGCACCTCGACCGGCAAGACGACCCTGACCAACGCGCTTCTGGCCGAAGTGGCCGGATCGTCCGACCGCGTCGTGATCATCGAGGATACACGCGAGCTGCAATGCACAGCACCCAACCTAGTCGCTTTGCGCACCAAGGACGGCGTTGCTTCGCTTTCCGATCTTGTCCGCTCCTCGCTGCGCCTGCGCCCCGACCGCATTCCCATCGGCGAGGTGCGCGGGGCCGAGGCGCTGGACCTCTTGAAGGCCTGGGGCACCGGCCATCCCGGCGGCATCGGGACCATCCATGCGGGCTCCGCCCTCGGCGCGCTGCGCCGGATGGAGCAGCTCATCCAGGAGGCCGTGATCACCGTGCCGCGCGCCCTCATCGCCGAGACCATCGATCTCATCGCCGTCCTCTCCGGGCGCGGGGCCAACCGCCACCTCGCCGAGCTCGCCCGCATCGAGGGGCTGGGACCGGACGGTGACTATCGCATCACACCGGCGGCGCCGCCGACCGGGATGGAAACTGAAACAGGAGACCCTTCATGACCCGACCCCTTCACCGGCTGCGCGCGCAGGCCGCGCACGCCGTCACCTACGCCACCGTCACCCTGATGCTGGCCGGACCCGCCCGGGCGGCAGGCTCTTCCATGCCCTGGGAAGCGCCGCTGCAATCGATCCTCGAGTCGATCGAGGGGCCGGTCGCCAAGATCATCGCGGTGATCATCATCATCGTGACCGGCCTGACGCTGGCCTTCGGCGACACCTCCGGGGGCTTCCGCCGCCTGATCCAGATCGTCTTCGGCATCTCCATCGCCTTCGCGGCCAGTTCCTTCTTCCTGAGCTTCTTCAGCTTCGGCGGCGGGGCGCTGATCTGATGGATAGCACGTTCGAGCAGCTGGCGGACGTGCCGGGCTTCACCGTCCCGGTCCATCGAGCATTGACCGAGCCGATCCTGCTGGCCGGTGCGCCGCGGGCCTTCGCGATCCTGAACGGCACGCTGGCCGGGGCCATCGGGCTCGGGCTGCAGCTCTGGGTCGCGGGAATCGTCATCGGCCTTCTGGGCCACCTGGTGGCGGTCTGGGCCGCCCGGCGCGATCCACTCTTCGTCGAGGTCGGTCGCCGGCATCTGCGGCTGCCCGGTCATCTCGAGGTTTGAGGGCGCGCCCATGATGAACCTCGCGGAATATCGCCGGAAAGGGACGCGGCTGGCGGATTACCTGCCCTGGGCGGCGATGGTGGCGCCCGGCGTGGTGCTGAACAAGGATGGCAGCCTGCAGCGCTCGGCCCGGTTCCGGGGGCCCGATCTCGACAGCGCCGTCGCGGCGGAACTCGTGGCCGCGGCGGGGCGCATCAACAACGCCTTCCGCCGGCTCGGTTCGGGCTGGGCGATCTTCGTCGAGGCGCAGCGGGTGGTCGCGGCCGAGTATCCCGACAGCCGCTTTCCCGATCCGGCCTCGGCGCTCCTCGATGCCGAGCGCCGCGCGGGGTTCGCCGAGCAGGGGGCGCATTTCCAGTCGGACTATCTGCTGACCTTTCTCTACCTGCCGCCCCCAGAGGAGGCCGCGCGGGCCGAGACCTGGCTTTACGAAGGCCGCGACAAGACCGGCATCGATGCAGGCGAGGTGCTCCGCGGCTTCATCGACCGCACCGATCGTGTGCTGGCGCTCTTCGACGGCATTATGCCCGAATGCCGCTGGATGGGTGACAGCGAAACGCTGACCTACCTGCATTCCACGATCTCGACGCAGGCCCACCGCGTCCGCGTGCCGGAAACCCCGGCCTATCTCGACGCGCTTCTGGCCGATCAGCCGCTGACCGGCGGGCTCGAGCCGCGGCTGGGGAATGCCCATCTCCGCGTCCTGACCCTCTCGGGCTTCCCGACGGCCACCACGCCCGGGATCCTCGATGATCTCAACCGGCTGGCCTTTCCCTATCGCTGGGCAACCCGCGCGATCCTGATGGACAAGATGGAGGCCGCGCGGATGGTCGCGCGTATCCGCCGCCAATGGTTCGCCAAGCGGAAGTCCATCGCCGCGATCCTGAAGGAGGTGATGACCAACGAGCAATCGGCGCTGGTCGACACGGACGCCGCCAACAAGGCCGCCGATGCCGACATGGCTTTGCAGGAGCTTGGCGCCGATATCGCGGGCGAGGCCTATGTCACGGCAACGCTCATTGTCTGGGATGAGGACCCGCGCCGCGCCGACGAGAAGCTGCGCCTGGTCGAGAAGGTCGTGCAGGGTCGGGACTTCACCGCCATGGTCGAGACGGTCAACGCCGTCGACGCCTGGCTCGGCTCGCTGCCGGGGCAGGCGTACGCCAATGTCCGCCAGCCGCCGATCTCCACTCTGAACCTCGCCCATATGATCCCGCTCTCCGCCGTCTGGGCAGGGGAGGAGCGGGATGCGCATTTCGACGGCCCGCCCCTGCTTTATGGCAAGACCGAGGGCGCGACGCCGTTTCGTCTCTCGCTCCACGTGGGCGATGTCGGCCACACGCTGGTGGTCGGTCCCACCGGGGCGGGCAAATCGGTGCTGCTCGCGCTCATGGCGCTGCAGTTCCGCCGCTACCCGGGCGCACAGGTCTTCGCCTTCGATTTCGGGGGTTCGATCCGCGCCGCGACCCTCGCCATGGGCGGCGACTGGCATGATCTGGGAGGCGAACTGTCCGAAGGCGCGGAGGCCACGGTCTCCCTCCAACCGCTCGCCCGGATCGACGATCCCACCGAGCGCAGCTGGGCCGCGGGCTGGATCGGTGCGATCCTCGCCCGCGAGGGCATCGTCATCACGCCGGAGGTGAAAGAGCATCTCTGGTCTGCGCTGACCTCGCTGGCCTCGGCCCCGGTCGGCGAGCGCACGATCACCGGTCTCGCCGTCCTGCTGCAATCCTCTGACCTGAAACAGGCCCTGCGCCCCTATTGCCTGGGCGGCGCCCATGGGCGGCTGCTCGATGCCGAGACCGAAGAGCTTGGCGCCGCCTCGGTCCAGGCCTTCGAGATCGAAGGGCTGGTCGGCACCGCCGCGGCACCCGCGGTCCTCGCCTACCTCTTCCACCGCATCGGCGACCGGCTCGACGGCCGACCGACGCTTCTGATCATCGACGAGGGTTGGCTCGCGCTCGATGACGAGGGCTTCGCGGGCCAGCTCCGTGAATGGCTGAAGACGCTGCGCAAGAAGAACGCCTCGGTCATCTTCGCGACCCAGTCGCTGAGCGACATCGACGCCTCGGCCATCGCGCCCGCGATTATCGAAAGCTGCCCGACCCGGCTGCTTCTGCCCAACGAACGCGCGATCGAGCCCCAGATCACCGCGATCTACCGCCGCTTCGGCCTCAATGACCGGCAGATCGAGATCCTCGCCCGCGCCACGCCCAAGCGCGACTACTATTGCCAGTCGCGGCGCGGCAACCGGCTCTTCGAGCTGGGCCTGTCCGAGGTAGGCCTCGCGCTTTGCGCCGCCTCATCCAAATCCGACCAGGCGCTCATCTCGGAAATCCTCGCGGAACATGGCCGCGACGGCTTCCTCGCTGCCTGGCTCGAGGCCCGCGGGGTCGGCTGGGCTGCCGAGTTGATCCCGGAGCTGACCAATCTCGCGCCGGAGCCTGAAGTTCCGGATGCACCGATCCCCCAAGCCCCCGAACCCCCAGAGGAGACCACCCCATGACCCATGCCGCCCATCGCCTGTCCCACCTCGCCAGCGCCTCCGCCTTGGCCCTCGCTCTCGCTGCCCCCATCGGTCTTTCACCGATCTTCGCCACACCCGTGCAGGCCTTCCTCTTCGGCGGGGGCGGGCGCATCGTCTACGACCCGCGCAACCACGCCGAGAACATCCTCTCCGCGGCCCGGGCGCTCGAGCAGATCAACAACCAGATCACCCAGCTGCAGAACGAAGCGCAGATGCTGATGAACCAGGCGCGCAACCTCGCGAGCCTGCCCTATTCCTCGCTGCATGCGCTGCAGCAGAACGTGGACCGGACCCGACAGCTTCTGTCCCAAGCGCAGAACATCGCCTTCGATGTCGCCCAGATCGACCAGGTCTTCCAGCAGGACTATGCCAATATCCCCATGGCCGCGCCTGAGGCGCAGCTTCTGGCCGATGCACGCTCCCGCTGGGAAAACACCGTCGGCGGGCTGCAGGACGCGCTGCGCGTGCAGGCGGGCGTCGTCGGCAATCTCGACGGCCAACGCGCCGAGCTCTCCGCGCTAGTCGGCGAAAGCCAGTCCGCCGTCGGTGCCCTGCAGGCGACCCAGGCGGGCAACCAGCTTCTTGCGCTGCAATCCCAGCAGATCGCCGACCTGATCGCGGTCGTGGCCGCCAATGGCCGCGCCTCGGCGCTCGTCGAGGCTGAGCGGTCTGCGGCCGCCGAACAGGGCTGGATCCAGCGCGAGCGGTTCCTCACCCCGGGCGCGGGCTACCAGCCCGGCAATGCCCGGATGTTCAACAACTGAAGGAGGGCAGGCCCATGGAGGGATCGGTCCTCGCCCGCATCGCCGCCATCGTCTTCGTCGCCATCGCGATCACCGCGGCGGTGGTGGAGATGGGCCGGGACGAGGCGGGGCAGGCGGTGCGTCCGGCGGCTCCACTCATGCCGGAGGTCGATCCCTTGCGGGCCGAACAACGGAGGTGCCAGGAACTGGGCGAGGCCGCGGCCTCTGATCCCGACTGCCTCGCCGTCTGGGCCGAAACCCGCGACCGCTTCCTCGGACGTGACCGGACCGGAGGCGAGTGAGCCATGGGCGGCACCGGCGTCATCGACACCTTCCTCGGGGTCTTCACCTCCTATATCGACTCTGGCTTCGGGCTTCTGGGCGGCGAGGTCGCCTTCATCGCCAGCACGCTCATCGTGATCGACGTGACGCTCGCTGCGCTCTTCTGGGCCTGGGGCGCCGATGACGACATCATCGCCCGTCTCGTGAAAAAAACCCTCTTCGTCGGCGTCTTCGCCTGGCTCATCTCCAACTGGAACAGCCTCGCCGCCATCGTCTTCGACAGTTTCGCGGGGCTGGGATTGCTCGCCTCCGGCACCGGCTTCTCGCCCGCCGATCTCCTGCGCCCGGGTCGGGTGGCGCAGACCGGGCTCGATGCCGGGCGGCCGCTTCTGGAATCCACCGCCGATCTCATGGGCTTTGTCGCCTTCTTCGAGAACTTCATCCAGATCGCCTGCCTGCTCTTCGCCTGGGTGCTGGTGCTCCTGGCCTTCTTTCTGCTCGCGGTGCAGCTCTTCGTAACGCTGATCGAGTTCAAGCTGACGACCCTCGCGGGCTTCGTGCTGATCCCCTTCGGTCTTTTCGGCAAGACCGCTTTCATGGCCGAGCGGGTGCTGGGCAATGTCGTTTCCTCCGGCATCAAGGTGCTGGTGCTCGCCGTGATCATCGGCATCGGCTCGACGCTCTTCGGCCAGTTCACCGCCGGGTTCGGCGGCGTGACACCCACCATCGACGAGGCCATGGCGATCGTGCTGGCCGCGCTCTCGCTCCTCGGTCTCGGTATCTTCGGCCCTGGCATCGCCACGGGCCTTGTCTCCGGTGGCCCGCAAATGGGCGCAGGCGCTGCCGTCGGCACCGGGCTTGCCGTGGGCGGCGCGGCCGTCGCGGCTGGTGGCGGGGCCCTGCTCGGCGCCCGCGGGGCCGGGGCCCTCGCCTCGGGCGGGGCAGCCGCCACGCGCGGAGCCGCTGCCGCCACCGGGGCCGCGTCCACCGCCTACAGTCTCGGATCGATGGGCCAGACCGGGGCCGCCGGTGTGGCCTCCGGACTCGGTGGCGTGGCCCGCGCTGCTGGGTCTGCCGCCGCATCGCCCTTGCGTAGGGCAGCTTCCAAGGCCTCCGACGCCGTCAAGGCAAGCCACGCCGAAGGTGCCCGCGCGGGCTTCGCCGCCACCGGGGGCACCTCCTCGCTTGGCAGCGCGGAAGGCGCGTCGACCGCCATGTCCGCCCCAGCAGGCAGCCCACCGGCCTGGGCGCGCTCCATGCGCCGCAGCCAGGCCATGAGCCATGGTGTTTCCGCCGCCACCCATGCGTTGCGGGCCGGGGACAGTCCCGGTTCCGGTGCCTCCGTTTCCCTCTCAGAAAGCGACCGCCCATGAGCCTCTTCAAACGCGCCGCCGCGCATTACGGCAAGACCCCGGACCCCGAGACCCCTTACCAGAAGGCCGCCCAGGTCTGGGACGAGCGCATCGGCTCCGCCCGGGTGCAGGCCAAGAACTGGCGCCTCATGGCCTTTGGCTGCCTGGTCCTCGCGGGCGGATTCGCGACCGCGCTGGTCTGGCAATCTACACGCGGCACCGTCGTGCCCTATGTCGTCGAGATCGACCGGTACGGCGAGGCGCGCGCCGTCGAGGCCGCCAGTGCCGGGTATCGCCCGAGCGATCCGCAGATCGCCTGGCATCTTGCCCGGTTCATCGAGGAGGTCCGGGGCCTGCCCGCCGATCCCATTGTCGTCCGCCAGAACTGGCTCCGCGCCTATGAGTTCACCACCGACCGTGGTGCGCTGGCGCTGAACGACCATGCCCGCGCCAACGATCCCTTCACGCGGGTCGGCGAAGACCAGGTCTCGGTCGAGGTGTCGAGCGTCATCCGTGCCTCTCCCGACAGCTTCCGGGTCGCCTGGTCCGAGCGGCACTACGAGAACGGCCAGCTCACCCGCACCGAACGCTGGACCGCGATCCTGACCATCGTCATCGACCCGCCGCGCACGGCGGACCGTCTGCGCGCCAACCCCCTCGGAATCTATGTGAACGCGATCAACTGGTCGCGGGAGATGAGCCAATGACCCGACCGATCCTGCCCAGCATCCTCCTCGCCACCACGCTTCTGGCCGGCTGCGCGAGCGACCGTCCGCCGGAATTCGCCTATGACGACGCGGTCCCGCCCTTGCCGTCACCCCCCGTGACCGCACCCGACGACCGCCCGCGCCCGCTCCATGTCCCGCCCGCCTGGAGCCCGAGCCGGGGCGGCGAGGCGGCCGCGACCCCGGTCGCCCAGGTCGGCAATGCCAATGCGGCCGCCCGCGTCGAGCCGCGGCAGGCGGGGTACTTCAACGCGATCCAAATCTACCCCTGGTCCGAGGGCGCTCTCTATCAGGTCTATGCCGCCCCGGGCCAGATCACGACCATCGCCCTCGAACCCGGCGAACGTCTCGCCGGCACCGGCCCGATCGCTGCGGGCGACACCGCGCGCTGGATCATCGGCGACACCGAAAGCGGCGCGGGCCGCGACGCCCGCGTCCTCGTCCTCGTGAAACCCACGCGGCCCGATATCCGCACGAACCTCGTGATCTCGACTGACCGGCGGACCTACCTGATCGAGCTCAACGCCAGCGAAGAGACCTGGATGCCGGCCATCTCCTGGGCCTATCCGCGTGCGCCCGAGAGCCCACGCGTCGCGCCGAACACGCCGCGTATTCCGCCCGCGCATGCCCGCAACCACCGCTACGGACTGCAGGGCGACAGCCCGCCCTGGCGGCCGGTCTCGGTCTTTGATGACGGGCGCCGTACTTATGTCGTCTTCCCGCGTGGCATTGCCCAGGGCGAAATGCCGCCGCTCTTTGTGCTGGGCTCCGATGGCGAGTTGGAGATCGTCAACTCCCGCATCCACGGCAATGTGCTGATCGTCGACCGGCTGTTTGGTGCAGCAGAGCTGCGCTTGGGGCGCGGTCCAAGACAGGAGGTGGTCCGCATCCTGCGGATCGAACCCCAGACAGAGGCGACCGTGGTGCGGCAGGAAGCGGAGCGGGGGACATGAGCGAGACATCGACCGATACCGCCGCCGCCATGCGCCTGCGCGCCGATCCGCCGCGTGTCACGCGGATTTCCCGAAAGGTGATTGTCGGGCTTGGCGTCGTCGCGGGCCTCGGGATAGGTGCTGCACTGATCTACGGGCTGCAACGCCCGGACCGAACTGCGACCCCGGAAGAGCTGATCACCACGGACCGCCGCCAACCCGCCGATGGTCTCCGCGATCTGCCGGGCAGCTATGATGCGATCCCGCGGCTCGGACCGCCGCTGCCGGGCGATCTGGGCGGCGGCATCCTCGATGCGCAGCAACGGGGCCAGCCGATCGCGACCCCAAACCTCGCGCCCCCGACCATGGACCCGGCGGAACAGCAGCGGCTTGCGGAACTGGAGGCCGCCCGGGTTAGTGATCTCTTCTTCCAGACGCGGCCCGGGGCACCAACGTCCACCGGGTTCCAGATGCCGCCTGCGGCTCCGGTAAGCGGTTTGGCCGCTACCCCGGAAACCGACCCAAGTCAGGCCTTCCTGACCGCGCCCACGGATCGCCGAACGGTCGCCCCCGACCGTGTGCACCCCCCGGCCTCACCCTGGCTCCTGCAGGCCGGCTCTGTCATCCCGGCCGCGCTGATTACCGGGATCCGCTCCGACCTGCCGGGCCAGATTACCGCGCAGGTGACCCAAAACGTCTATGACAGCCCGACGGGCAGCCTGCTCCTGATCCCGCAGGGCACCCGCCTGATCGGCGCCTATGACGACAGCGTGACCGTCGGCCAGCGCCGCGTGCTCCTGGTCTGGACACGTCTGATCTTCCCCGATGGGCGATCTCTCGTGCTGGAACGCCAGCCCGGGGCGGATACGGCGGGCTTCGCCGGTCTCGAAGACCGCGTCGACAATCACTGGGGCAGCATCCTGCGCGCAGCAGGGCTTTCGACCCTGCTCGCCGTCGGCGCGGAGCTTTCCCTCGACGAGGAGGATCGCCTCGCCCGCGCGCTCCGCGACGGGGCCGTCGACACGATCAACGAGGCCGGCCAGCGCATCGTCCAGCGCCAGCTGGAGGTCCCGCCGACCCTCACCATTCGCCCGGGCTTCCCCGTCCGCGTGATCGTCACGCGCGATCTCGTCTTCGCGCCACTCGGAGGCTGACATGACCAAGCTGAAACTCGGCCACATCCCGGACGACAAGCCTGTGAAACTCACTGTGGAACTGCCCGCAGAGCTGCATCGCGATCTGATCGCCTATGGTGAAATACTGGGCCGAGAGGCAGGACAGGGGCCGATCGAACCGAAGAAGCTGATTATTCCCATGCTCGAGCGGTTCATCGCGACGGATCGGGGCTTCGCCAAGGCGCGTCGATCGCTCCTCACGCCCCAGGCAGCGAAGCGGGCACCTTGATGAATTGCTCCACGCTCCGAGGAGAATCGAGCCGCGCTACCAAGAAAGCCTGAGCATTCGCGCATGCTCAGAAACGTGAACGTCACGAGTGGCTCTCGAAGACCACGGTCGACCCGTCGCGCAAGACGAGCAGCGTGTCATAGGCGTCGCGCTGGTCACCCATCTCCATGCCAGGCGAGCCGATCGGCATTCCGGGCACCGTGAGGCCAAGTGCGTCCGGGCGTTCTGCCAGCAACCGCTGCACATCGCCAGCCGGTACATGACCTTCGATGAAGTAGCCGTCGATGAAGGCGGTGTGGCAAGAACTCAGTTCCGGTGTGACGCCGGCGCGAGCTTTCATCGACCAGAGTGTTTCCTGATCGACGTCGCGGGCCAGGGCATCGAACCCTGCGCCGGTCATGTGGTCGACCCAAGCCGAACAGCAGCCGCAGGTCGGCGATTTGAAAACTTCCATTTGACCGAGGCTTGCAAGTGCCGGGCGGCCAAGCGTTGTCGCTGTGAAGCCAGAGGCGATCCCGGCAAGGATGAAGTGTCTGCGGTTCATCTGTCCTATCTCCCAATTCGTGATTGTCTTGAGGGCGGCCACGTCACGAGACGCGCAGCCAGGTCATCATTCCGCCGGCCGAGTGCTCCAGCATGTGGCAGTGGAGAAGCCAGTCGCCGGGATTGTCCGCGACGAAGGCCACCTCGACCGTCTCGCCGCGGTTCATCAGAAGTGTGTCGCGCAACGGTCCAACCGAACCATCTGCGGAAATCTGGCGGAAATGGTGGCCGTGCAGGTGCATAGCGTGTGGCCACGCCGTGTCGTTCGTCATGGCGATGCGGATTGTTTCGCCTCGGGCGGCGTCGATCAACGGTGTCTCTCCCATCTCCGCCATTCCATTGAATGCCCAGACCTTGCCGGCTGCTGCCATGTCGCGCATGCCCATCATGCGGTCGCCCATCATGGCGCCCCGCATTCTGCCCATGGCGCCCCCCTCCATGAGAAGCTCCGCGCGCCGGGCCTCGCTGAGTACCCCAAGCGCGGGCACCGGGTTAGTCGGCAGCGGTGCCGGGTCGGCAAGACCGGCGTTCCGGGCAAGTCCGCGAACGGGGAAATCCGCAATTGCGTAGCCGCCGTCACGTTCGAAACTGACGAGTAGCGCCTCTTCGCCTTCCTCAGCGGTCACATCGACGATCAGGTCGGCCCGCTGCGCAGGCGCGAGGGTCAGTCGATCAAGTCGTTCTGGCGTCTCTAGCGGCATGCCATCGAGTGCGACAACCCAACCCTCAAGGCCACGGGCCTGCAGAGCAAAGACCCGTGCATTGGCCGTGTTGACAAGGCGAAGACGCAACCGCGCGCCGCGCTGCACTTCTCGTGACCACGCGCCGTCCCCGTTCACGGTGATCCAGTTGCCGATCCGTCCTGCATGCGCCCAGTCGTGCATGACCCCGAAATCGTCCGTGATTTGCGCTGTGTCGTTCAGACGCCAATCGTCGATGAGCAATACTTCGTCGAGATCGACCTCCGGAGCGCCTTCGGCCTCATCCACTACAAGGGCGCCATAGAGCCCTCGGGCCATCTGCTCCCAGCTGCGATTGTGCGGGTGGTACCAGTAGGTGCCGGCATCCGGCACAATGAAATCGTAGAGAAACTCGTCGCCGGGCTCGACGGCCGTTTGCGTCAGGCCGGCGACACCGTCCATGGCATTTTGGATGCGGATGCCGTGCCAATGAACGCTGGAGGGCTGCGGCAGATCGTTCACAAAGCGCCGCGACATCCTTGTGCCTTGGGCCAAGCGTATCGTCGGCCCTGGGACCAACCCGCCGAAGGCCCAGACTTCCGTCTCCGGATATTCCGCCGGCGCGAGGCGGGCGCGTCCTTGGGCAGCGACGAGGTCTGCAGTGGCATCGGCCAAAGCGATACAAGGGACGCCGAGGCTCGCCACAGAGCCGAGAAGCGTTTTTTGGAACTGGCGGCGGTTTAGGATCGCCATGGGCCTTCTCCAGATATGTATGCGTCGGCTTGAACCGCCTTTGTTTGTTGTGACGCGTTCCTCGCCTGTTCAGACGGGGGTGATGTCACCGTCGTGAGGGCGGCGGTTGTCGTGAGAATGGCCAAGACAAGCGCGCTTTCCACGGCAATGGACCGGCGCAGGCGCTGCGCGGCGCCGGGCACGGCCGCCTTCAGGTCCGGCGTCAGCCGCACCTTGTTCAGCGCAGCGAGACCGAGCACGCCAGCAAAGAGCGCCAACTTGATCAGGAATGCCTGCCCATAGGGCGAAGACAGCGCCTCGGGTGTCGCCGCTCCGAGGAGCACGAGCGTGATAACACCGGCCGCGACGAGCGCAGCAACGACCCAGAAGGCCTTCGTTCCGAATTCATGCGCAAGCGCCCCGGCTTTCGCAGGGGTCTCTTGGCGGGCGGCGCGCGACAACGGTGCGAAGCTTCCGAGCCAGAAGGCGAGGCCTGCGATATGAACGGTCACCAGCGCGCCCAGGAGCAGACGCGGGTCGCCGAGCGCATGACCGCGCAGCGCAAAAGATGCACAGGCAATGAACGCTCCGGCAAACGCGACCCACCTTGCACCCCGCACGGGCAGGAGAATGGTCAGGATGAGCGCCAGTCCGATCAACCGGACGATCAAGCTCGCGCCAAGCGGACTTTCGGCCACAATCCCCAGCATCATCGGATCGATCGCGCCGTCGATGGAGCCACCCAGCAGAAAGCTCGCACGAATGGGGACGCGCAGAATGCTCAGCACGGCCGCTGCCTGAGCGCCGATCACAGCCAACCGGCGAAGCGCGGCGCGGCCATCTTCAGTGATTTCACGAAGACCAATCAATGCCAGCACGCTTCCCGATGCGACCAGCGTCGCGGCGTACACCAGTGTCTTCACGAGGATTGAGATCCACGTCACGGTATCGGCAGAGGCGAGCACAGCGATCATGCCGCGTCAGTCTGCGATCTCGAAGGAAAAGCTGCCCTGCATGGCGTGTCCGTCAGATGCCAGTCCACGCCATTCCACTGTGTAACTGCCCGGCATCAGGGTGGCGGGCACCGCGTGAAACTCCAGCGATGGCTCCAGTCCCGTGCCACGCTCCAGGGGCAAGTCGGCGCCATCGGCATCGAGCAGGCGGACCATCGTGACGCGCATAGGGTCGTTGAATACCATATGGATCATCTCGGGCGTTTCGCTCAGTTGTGCGCCATTCGCCGGGGTCGTCCCCTCCTTCTCGGAATGCGCCAGCAGCGGAGCGGGCGCGAGGCAAAGCGCGGTCGCAGCTAAAATGAAATAGAGTTTTTGGTTCATTGCTTAGTCCCGTATATCTTGATGGAACGACCGGCGCAGAGTGGCCGGTCGCTGCGCTGCGTGGCTCAGTTCGGCATCATCGCGCCAATTGCGTACATGCCGTCCGATCCCTTCACAAGCATGAGCGTAACTTCGTCGCCAGCGGAGATCTCCCCCATCATTTCCGCGTTCTCGAGGAGAGGCAGATCCATCGTCATAGCAGGCCAGCCGATCTCCGGGATCGGGTCGTGGCTGACGTTGGCCGTGCCGACGCCGATCGAGTTGACGACGGCCTTCGTGTGGACCGCGCCTTCCATCTGTTCGGTCGACATCGGCATGTTGGAATGATCCATGCTGCCGTGGTTCATCTGAGCCAAGGCCGGCATGGTCGTTAGGGCCACAAGGCCGAGAGTTGCAGTCAGTATCTTCATCGGAAGCTCCATGAGTTCAGGTTGCAGTTTTCGACTATTCGGCAGGCACTGCTTGTTCAGGCCGCAGAATGAGGGGGGCGATCTCGCGGTTGACACGGGCCAGGGCCAGCATTTTCCAGATCACGAAGATCGAGGGGATCACGAGAAGGGTGAGCAAGGTCGCCGTGACCATGCCACCGATCATGGGGGCAGCGATCCTCTGCATGATCTCCGAACCGGTGCCGGTGCCATACATGATCGGGATCAGGGCTGCGAAGATCGTCGCCACCGTCATGACTTTGGGTCGGACCCGCAGCACTGCGCCCTCGAAGACTGCCTCTTCGATGTCGTCGCGGGTTAGCTGGCGGTTTTCGGCCTGCGCGAGCTTGCGCCTCTTTTCCCAGGAGAGATTGAGATAGAGAAGCATCACGATGGCGGTCTCGACCGCGACACCGGCGAGCGCGATGAAGCCGACGAGAACGGCCACCGAGATGTCGAAGGCGAGATACCACAGGAACCAGACACCTCCTGCCAGCGCCACCGGCAGGGCCGCGAGGATGATGCCCACCTCGATGACCCGGTTGAAGGCCATGAAGAGCATCAGCGTGATGATCAGAAGCGTCGCGGGGGCCACGATGGTGAGCCGTTCCTGCATCCGTTCGATGTACTCGTACTGGCCCGACCAGGTGAGCGAATAGCCCGGCGGCAGTGCGACCTGTTCCGCGACCCGGGCTCGAGCCTCGGCGACGTAGCTGCCAAGGTCGCGGCCTGCGATGTCGATGAAGACGAAGCCGGTGCGCCTTGCGTTCTCGGACCGGATCATGCCGGGTCCATCGACGATCCGGATGTCCGTGAGCGCGGCGAGCGGCACATGAGCACCCGACGGCGTGACCACGGGCAGGTTCTCCAGCCGTTCCGGACTGTCTCGCCAGGATTGCGGATAGCGCAGGTTGATCGGGAACCGTTCAAGCCCTTCGACGGATTCGGAGACCTGCATGCCGCCTATGGCCGTCTGCACCACATCCTGCACGTCGCTGACGCTCATCATGTATCGGGCGGCAGCCTCTCGCTTTACATCAACCTCGATGAAGCGGCCGCCCACGGGGCGTTCGGCATAGGCCGAGGCAGTGCCCTCTATACCCCTGACGGCATCCTCGACCGCGATGCCGATCTGTCCGATGACATCAAGATCGGCGCCCGAGATCTTCACGCCCACGGGCGTCTTGATGCCCGTTGCGAGCATGTCGATCCGGTTCTTGATCGGCTGGATCCAGACGTTGGTGACGCCTGGTATCTGCACGACGCGGTCAAGTTCGTCGCGGATCCTCTCCATCGTCATGCCGGGACGCCATTCCTCCTCGGGCTTCAGCTGGATGGTTGTCTCGATCATCGTCAGAGGGGCCGGATCGGTCGCGGTATCAGCGCGACCGAGCTTGCCGTGCACGGTTTCCACCTCGGGGATGGTGGCGATAAGTCGGTCGGTCTGCTGCAGGACCTCGCGCGCCTTGCCGATGGAGACGCCGGGATAGAGCGTGGGCATGTAGAGGAAGTCGCCCTCGTTCAATTCCGGCATGAACTCGGAGCCGAGACGCTGGAGCGGATACCACATCGAGGCGACGACGGCGCCGGCCAGCAGTGTCGTCGCCCAGGGCCAGGCGATGGCCGCGTCGAGGAACGGGCGATACATCCAGACCACGATGCGGTTCAGCGGATTCTTTCGTTCGGGCAGGATACGGCCGCGCACGAAATAGCCCATCAGCACCGGCACAAGCGTGATCGACAGGATCGCGGCGGCAGCCATGGCGTAGGTCTTGGTGTAGGCGAGCGGCTTGAAGAGGCGCCCTTCCTGATTTTCGAGAACGAAGACCGGAAGAAAGCTCACCGTGATGATCGCGAGGGAATAGAAAAGAGCGGGACCCACTTCGGAGGCGCATTCCTGCACGATCCGCCATCGGTTCTCGGCGGTAAGCTTCTCCTTCTCGAGCCGTCGATGCATTGCCTCGATCATCACGATAGCGGCGTCGACCATGGCGCCGATTGCGATGGCGATGCCGCCCAAGGACATGATGTTGGCGTTTACGCCCTGCGCCTTCATCAGGATGAAGGCCGCAAAGATGCCGAGCGGCAGCGACAAAAGGATGACCAGCGAAGAGCGCAGATGCAGAAGAAAAGCCGCGCAGACCAGCACTACGACGATGAATTCCTCTGTCAGCTTCTTCTGCAGGTTCTCAATGGCGCGTTCGATCACCCCGGAGCGGTCGTAGGTGGTGACGATCTCGACGCCCTCGGGCAGGTTCGGGCGGAGTTCCTCTATTCTCGCTTCAACCGCCTTGATCGTGGCGAGCGCATTTCCTCCCCAGCGCAGGATCACGACGCCACCGACCGCGTCGCCCTCGCCGTCGAACTCGCCGACACCGCGCCGCATCTCGGGCCCGAGCCGGATCTCGGCCACGTCGCCCAGCGTCAAGGCGGCGCCACGCTCGTTGACCATCAGGGGTGCGCTGGCGATGTCGGCAAGTTCGTCAATGTATCCCGACGACCGCACCATGAACTCCGCCTCGCCCATCTCGATCACGCTGCCGCCGGTCTCGCGGTTCGCGGACTGGATGGCGTTGCGCAACTGCTGGAGCGTTATGTCGAAGGCCCTGAGCTTGTTCGGATCGACGACGACCTGGTATTGCTTCACCATTCCGCCGATCGTCGCGACCTCCGAGACGCCTTCGACGGCCTGCAACTCGTATTTCAGGAACCAGTCCTGAAGCGTGCGCAGCTGCGACAGGTCGTGGTTTCCTGAGCGGTCGATCAGGGCATATTGGTAGATCCAGCCTACGCCCGTCGCATCTGGCCCAAGCTGCGGCGACACGCCTTCGGGTAGGCTTCCGGTGATCTGGCCGAGATACTCCAGAACGCGTGAGCGTGCCCAGTAAAGATCTGTGCCATCTTCGAAGACGACGTAGACGAAACTGTCACCGAAGAAGGAGAAGCCGCGCACGTCCTGCGCGCCCGGCACGGCGAGCATCGCAGTGGCGAGCGGATAGGTGATCTGGTTCTCGACGACTTGCGGCGCCTGGCCGGGAAAGGGCGTGCGCACGATCACCTGCACGTCCGACAGGTCCGGTATCGCGTCCACCGGCGTCTCGCGGATGGCCCAGATCCCGGCCGCCGCCATCATGAGCGCGAGCGCCACGATGATGAAGCGGTTCGCGATCGAGGCGCGGATGATGGCCGGGATCATTGCGAAACACCCCGCGCAGCGGTGGTGCCGACGAGTGTCATGGAGAAGTCGGGGTTGCGATGCAGAAGCAGGGTGAGTTCTTCCCCTGTGGGCAGGGCGGCCGGATCAAGCCCGTCCCCGATGGCGAAATCCATCGTCATGCCCGGCATGCCGATTTCGGTCATGGGTCCATGCGTTATGTTGGCTATCCTCGCGTCTGCGTCGACCGCATTGATGGTGCCCGAGACCTCCATCGGCGGCTGCACGGGATCGGCATCGGTCAGCACCATCGTCATGCCGTCGGGGCGCGCGAAGGTGAGCGACATCTCCGTCCCGGTTGCCAGAGACGCCAGATCGAGGTTGGCATCGATGGCGAACTCCATCGTCATTCCCGGCATCCCGATTTCCATGATCGGGCCATGCGTGATGGTCGCCCGACCGGTCGCGGTATCGACGTCGTCGATGGTGCCGGTGACGACGATGGGCGACGCGGTCGGCGCAACAGGCTCGGCCGCCGCCAGCACCATGGTCATGCCGTCCGCGCGCGCGAAGGTGAGCGTCATCTCGCGACCCGTTTCGAGGTAGGCGAGGTGCAATCCCGGATCGACATCGAAGGCCATCGTCATGCCGGGCATACCGATCTCGGTGATCGGTCCGTGGGTGATCGTCGCCTTTCCCGTTGCCGCGTCGATAGCGTCGATCGTTCCGGAAACGATGATTGGCGGGGCCGAAACTGTCGGTGCTTCGCCCCCCTCTTGTGCCGATCCTGCGTCCTCGCGCTCGGCGCGCACCGCGATGATGGAGAACATGCCGTTCTCGTCCTTGGCGAGATCGAACTCAATGGGCGTATCGAGGGGCACGCTCGCGGGATCGAGACCGGCCACATCGAGATCCATCTGCATGGCCGGCCAGCCAAGGTCCGGAATGGGGCCGTGATCGAGCGTCAGCCTGCCGTCCGGCGTCACGGCCAGCGCCATTCCTGTTCCCGTCGCCGCGACACCGTCATCGGGTCCCAGCTCGAGCAGGCCAAGCAGACCGTCGGCGCCCCGGGCGGCGCGGAACGCCACCTCCTCTCCCTCGCGGAGCCGGTCGAGCGACACATCTGCGCGCACCGGAAACTCGGACGTCATGGCGGGCCAGTCGAGGCTCTCCAGCGCGTCATGGCGCAACGTCGCGATCCGCCGTTCCCGGTCGAGCGCGACAAGCGTGCCCGTCCCGCGGGCAGGCTCTTCATCGGTCGGCGCCATTCGCATGAAACCTGCGCTCAGGGCGCTTTCGCTGTCGATCAGGAACTGTGCGGAGGCGACGACCTCCTCGCCCGGAGCCAATCCTTGCAGGATTTCGGTGCGGCCGCCTTCTCCAAAGCTGTCGCGCAGTCCGGTCGTGACAAGCCGCGGCCGGAAGGTGCCTTCGCCCGTTTTCAGGATCACCCGTTCGGCCGCTCCGGTGCGGAGCACCGCCTCGGACGGCACGGTCAGAACCTGACGGCTGACATCGGGAACGAGACTCACGTTACCGAACATCCCCGGACGCAGCAGGCCTTCCGAATTGTCGAACCGCAGGCGAACCGGAAGGGTGCGCGTGCGCGGGTCGAGCTCCGGGTAGACATAATCGATCTCGCCCTCGAAGACTCTTCCGGGAAGATGTTCGAAGCTGGCCATAGCGGTCATCTGTTCGGTCAAACGCGAGATGTCGCGTTCGAAAACATCCACGATCAACCAGACCTGGCTCAGATCCGTAATCGAGACCGCTTGAGTTCCTGGCTGCAGGAACATGCCGTCTGCTGCCTGGAGAGCCACCACGATACCATCCCTCGGCGCTTCGACCGCGATGCGACGCGAGAATTCGCGGGTTTCTTCGATCTCGGCGATCTGCCTTTCGGTGGCACCGTGGCTGCGCAGTTTGTTGCGCGCTGCTTCAATCGACAGTCCGGTGCCGGGTTCGATCGCCCGCAGGAAATCGAAGCTCGCGATGCCGAACTCGGGAGAAAAGAGCTCGAACAGGACGTCGCCCTTCCGGACAGTGTCGCCAACCGCCCTGACATTCAGGACCTCGATCCACCCATCGACGCGCGTGTGAACGTGGCTGGTA
Source organism: Ruegeria sp. YKSF070 (assembly GCF_059612725.1). Lineage (NCBI taxonomy): Bacteria > Pseudomonadati > Pseudomonadota > Alphaproteobacteria > Rhodobacterales > Roseobacteraceae > Ruegeria > Ruegeria sp. YKSF070. The sequence goes on from NZ_JBXWRD010000027.1 coordinate 55,751, forward strand.
AGGTGCTCGTCGTAGCCAACGAAACCGACGGTTTCGATTCTTTGGGCCACATCGGTCATCCGGGCCAGCGCGGTCCTTACTCCGATTGCGTTGACTTCGGCCGCGCTGAGCGAGACTTCCGCCGGATCGCCGGACGGTTCCTGACCGGCATAGACCGGGATCAAGTCCATCCCCATGGGTGACTTGCCCGGTCCGGGCTGCCGGAAATTCGGGTCCATCGGAGCGACCCAATAGAGGACCTCCGGCCCACCCGACCCGCCCGTATTCCCCGGATTGAGGTAGAACCTCTCAAGGGTTATGCCGCCTGCGGTCCCGCCCGCGAGGGCAAGGATCGCGAGAGCCGTGTAGCGTCCACGCATTGCAACCTCCTGACAGCCGATCCGCTTGAGACCGGCCCGAAATTCAATATCGACCCGAGCCAAACGAGGGCTCGGGCCGCCACGAACTTGTCAGGAAAATCGAGGAGGTCGTTCAGGGAGTGGCGTAGCGATCGAAGGTCCGACTACTTGCGCTATGGCCTGATCACATGTGCTTCGGCCGTGATCCGAGGATGTCAAAGTATCCGAGTATTGCAATTCGGAAAGACAGCACGCCGACATGTGGCAGCCTGACGCAGCTTTGGTCTCGGGCTCACAGCACTCTGCGTCTGACTCGCCAGCCGGCATGTGGTGTGATGCATGCGCGATCAAGCCGGGGTCGGATACCGCCCACGCCACGCTTCCGTCGCTCTCGTGTCCTGGATGTTCCATCGCGACAGCTGCAGCCATGCCGCTGATCATGAGCGCAAGGCACATGACCAGCGCCGTCAGACGCTTCGCTGCAAAGCTGTAGGCAGACATCCTCATGAGGTTCAAATAGTTGCGGCAACCTGTCGAGACAACAACATTTTGCGCAACCGCGCTAAAACGAGCCTTGGTGCAGCCGGTCTCGCCATTCGAAGCCAAGGAGCTGAAACTCTGGTGTACGGTTCTGACGAGCGCGCGGTAGAACATCATCGCTAGTCGATCCCATTCGCGCGCTGAAGCGCGCGGATATAGCCGGTGATCCGCAGAACCGCTTCATCGCTGACATTCTCGACAGCCGGCATGTTGCCGAACTGCCAGTGATGTGCTCGCACACCTTGCTTTGCCGCAAGCACGAACGCCATGTCACCGTGGTGGCTTGGCTCGTATATGCGATGGACAAGTGGTGGCCCCTGGTCGGAACCCGCCGCGTTCTCGCCGTGACAGGCTGCGCAATTCGCATCGAAAAGCACTCGCCCGTCTTCCTGCTCCGGTGTCAGGTCCGGCAAGGTCAGAGAGGCTAGGTCTGTGTCGTTCGCGTCATCGCCGTCGGACGAAACAAGCGTCCATGCGATTGCTGCGGCGACCACGAGACCCGCGAAACCATATGCGACAATATGCGTGTTCATGCCGCCGCTGTCTTTCCGCCGGCGAGGTCGTCGAGTATCGGACAGTCCGGGCGATCGTCGCCGTGACACCGTGCTACAAGCACTTGAAGCGTTGCGCGCATGGCTTCGAGTTCTTCGATCTTCCGCGCGATCCGGTCGAGATGTTCGGTGGCCACGTGCTTCACGTCGGCGCTGGCCCGTTCCCGATCCTCATAAAGCGACAGGAGCGCCCGGCATTCCTCGATAGTGAACCCAAGCGAGCGCGCGCGCGCGAGGAAGGCGAGCTTGTGGGCGTCACGTTCCGAGAAGTCTCGATAGCCGTTCGCGCCGCGCGCGGGCCGCACGAGGTCGATATCCTCGTAGTAACGGATCGTTTTCGCAGGCAGGCCGCTCGCGGCTGCCGCCTCGCCGATGTTCATCACTATACCTCCTCGTGTTCCGTCTAGGGCCTCCAGTCACTGGAAGGTCAAGCTGTTTTGGAACCTTCCTGCGTGGGAAGGTGGTTCACAGAGTCAGGAGGTTTACAAAGATGAACTATTCTCGCTTTTTTGCGATGATCGCGACGTCGACAGTGGTCATGTACGGCTTGATGTATCTCAACACCTACGCCATCGATCACGTTTTCTATTCGCAAACTCGGATGTGGATGGCGCTCTATATGGGAGCGGCCATGTCGGTTGTGATGTTGGCTTTCATGTTGGGAATGTATTCGAACAAGACTGCGAATATCGCGATCTTCGCCGGGGCTGCCATTGCATTCGCAGTTTCTCTGTATCTGGTTCGCAGCCAAGACACGGTTGGAGACCTTGCATGGATGCGCGCGATGATCCCCCATCATTCGATTGCCATTCTCACAAGTGAGCGCGCCGACATTTCCGATCCGAGGGTTCGCGCGCTGGCCGATGCGATCATCGAGGCGCAACGCAGAGAGATCGAAGAAATGAAGATCTACATCGACGACATCTTGCGGAACGGAGACGCTGCCCCGGGGACAGAGCGCGTCGAACCGTAGTTCGACCGCCCCTTGACCTTCCAGTTACTGGAGGGACTACCTCTGTGCCAAGTAGAGGAGCAAACCATGTCCGACACAGCGCTCGACGCCGACACGATCACTCGCGATCCCGTCTGCGGCATGACCGTGGACCCGGAGGCGGGCAAACCGACCGCCTCGCACAACGGCCATCTCTTTCACTTCTGCCACGAGGGCTGCCGCGCGAAGTTCGAGGCGGACCCAGAGGCCTACGTGGAAGCTGAAGATCCGGTCTGCGGCATGACCGTCAACCGCGCCACCGCACGGCACGTGGCCAAGCATGCGGGCGAGCGGTTCTTTTTCTGCTCGAGCCAGTGCAAGGAGACGTTCGAGGCCGCGCCTGACCACTATCTCGGCGACCGGCCCGCCTCCGAACCCATGCCCGAGGGCACGCTCTACACCTGTCCGATGGACCCCGAGATCGTTCAGGAAGGGCCGGGAGACTGCCCGATTTGCGGGATGGCGCTGGAGCCGATGATGCCCTCGGCGGATGCCGGGCCGAATCCGGAATTGATCGACTTCCGCCGCAGGTTGTGGATCGGGGCGCCGCTGGCGCTGGCCGTTCTGGTGCTGGAGATGGGCGGGATGTTGGGCCTGCCCTGGGCCGACTGGTTTGGGGGCACGACTGTGCGATGGCTTCAGTTCCTGCTCGCCACGCCCGTGGTGATCTGGGTGGCGCAGCCGTTCTTCAAGCGCGGCTGGTCCTCCATCGTGACCGGTAATCTCAATATGTGGACTCTGATCGCGATCGGCACCGGCGCGGCCTACGGCTTCAGCCTGGTCTCGCTCCTGCTGCCCGGGATCTTCCCCGCCGCGCTGCACGGCCACCACGGCCCGCCGCTCTATTTCGAGGCCTCGGCGGTGATCCTGATCCTCGTACTTGTCGGCCAAGTCATGGAGCTGACCGCACGCGATCGCACCGGGGATGCGATCCGGGCGCTGATGGACCTCGCACCGAAGACTGCTCGGCGGGTGACGGACGCCGGCGAAGAGGACGTGCCGCTCGATGCCGTGGAGGCGGGGGACAGGTTGCGCGTGCGTCCGGGCGAATCCGTGCCGGTGGATGGCATCGTCGCCGAAGGCCGATCCTCGGTCGATGAAAGCATGATCACCGGCGAACCCGTGCCGGTCGAAAAGACCGAAGGGGATGCGGTGACCGGCGGCACCCTGAACAAGACCGGCTCCTTCGTCATGACGGCCGAGGCAGTCGGGAGCGACACGGTGCTCAGCCGTATCGTCGCCATGGTGGCGCAGGCGCAGCGCTCGCGCGCGCCGATTCAGGCCTTGGCGGATCGGGTTGCCGGCTACTTCGTGCCGGCGGTGATCGGCATCGCGGTGCTGGCCTTCATCCTGTGGCTGGTCCTCGGGCCGTCGCCCGCGCTCGGCTATGCCGTTGTCGCCGCGGTGAGCGTGCTGATCATTGCGTGCCCCTGCGCGCTCGGCCTCGCCACGCCGATGTCGATCATGGTGGCGACGGGGCGCGGCGCGCAGGCGGGCGTTTTGATCCGGGACGCCGAGGCGCTCGAGCGGTTTGCAAAGGTGGATGTTCTCGTCGTCGACAAGACTGGAACGCTGACAGAAGGCCGGCCCAGTCTGACCGACGTCGTTGCCCTCGGCGACTATGACGAAACCCGCGTCCTTGCGCTCGCGGCGGCGCTGGAGCGGGGTTCGGAACATCCGCTGGCGGAGGCGATCTTGTCGGGCGCCGAAGAGCGGGGTGCGCCACGCCTTGAGGCAACCGATTTCGATGCGGTGACCGGCAAAGGTGTACGCGGCAATGTGGATGGCACCGCGGTCGCGCTCGGCAATGGCCGATTGATGGACGATCTCGGGATCGACCTTGCAGAGGTCGAGTCTCGCATCGCAGGGCTGCAGGACGACGGGAAGACGGCGATGCTGCTGGGTGTCGACAGGCAGCTTGCCGGGATCGTGGCGGTCGCCGACCGGATCAAGGAGACGACCTCAGGGGCTATCCGCGACCTTCACAAGGCTGGGCTGCGCATCGTCATGGCCACGGGCGATAGCCAGCGAACCGCCGAGGCGGTCGCACGAGAGCTGGGCATCGACGAGGTGCGCGCGGGCGTGTCGCCGGAGGACAAGGCGGCACTTGTCGAAGAGTTGAAGGGCAACGGCCTTTCCGTTGCGATGGCGGGCGACGGGGTGAACGACGCACCCGCGCTTGCCGCGGCGGACGTGGGCATCGCCATGGGCACTGGCGCGGATGTCGCGGTCGAAAGCGCGGGCGTGACGCTGGTGAAGGGCGACCTGCGCGGCATTGTCCGGGCGCGCGTGCTGGCGCAGGCCACCATGCGCAACATCCGCGAGAACCTGTTCTTCGCCTTCGTCTACAACTCTGCAGGCGTTCCGGTGGCGGCGGGGATCCTGTTTCCGTTCTTCGGCGTCCTGCTCTCACCCATGATCGCGGCGGCCGCAATGAGCCTGTCCTCGGTGTCGGTGATCGGCAACTCGCTACGCTTGCGGGGCATCAAGCTGTGAGGACCCAAAACTACCTTGTTGGGATCGTTGCGATTGCAGGGATCGCCGCTGCAGGATGGTTCTGGAGCGGCGCTGCAAGCGGACCGGCCGGCACGATCCATGTCGCGGACCTTTCGCGGGGCGAAGCGATCTATGCCGTGGCCTGCGCCTCTTGCCACGGCGCAAATCTAGAGGGGCAAACGGACTGGCGCTCGCCCGGTCCCGACGGTCGGTTGCCAGCGCCTCCGCATGACGCCTCTGGGCACACTTGGCATCACTCTGACCGGGTTCTCCTAGACATCACCATGCGCGGCACAGCGGCGGTCGTCGGCGGCGGCTACGAGAGCAACATGCCGGGCTTTGGAGATGCTTACACAGAAGAAGAACTGCGCGACGTCCTTGAATGGATCAAGACTCAGTGGCCGGAACGAGAGCGTGCCTATCAGGCCGGCGTCACCGCACAGGACGAGGCAATCAGATGAGTGAAAGCGAAGGGGCAGAAAAACCACGCGCCTTGCATCGCCGCGCAGCACTTCTCGGGGCAGTGGCGGCGGCTGCAGGAGCTGGGTGGGCATGGCCAAGGGTAGCGCAGCTTTTTGTCGGAGACTTCGACTTCGAGCCATTGGACGACCCGCGGGGCTTCCGCCGCATCGCAGCTGGCGAGACCAGTGGCATGCCCAGCCCTTTCTTCGGGTTGGAGGCGCCGGACGAGCGGGAGCAAGCGATACCCGAGGAGGCAGTGCGCGCTGACCTGTGCACAGGCCTGTTCGGCGGGTCGCCTCCCGCGGGCGTCGTGCCGATCGCGTCGTTCTCGGACTACAACTGCCCGTTCTGCCGTGTGCTGACGGAGAGACTTTCCAATCTTGAAGAGCGCTCCGGTGGCGGCATTCGGATCACGTGGCACGAATGGCCAAGGCTTGGGCCGACGTCGATCTCGGCTGCACGGGCAGCACTCGCCGCCGACATGCAAGGCGCTTACGCAGCCTTTCACAAGCGACTGATGCGCGGGCGTTTCGTTGCGACGTCGGAATACCTGGAGATCCTTGCCTGGGATATCGGCGTGGACGGGGACCGCTTGCTTTCGGACATGGAGGGCGACGCGGTTTCCGCGCGATTGCGCACCACCGAAGCGGCCGCCCGCATCTTCGGTTTCATTGGGACGCCTTCTCTCGTGGTAGGACGCACTGTCGTGGTCGGAACTGTGTCCGAAAGCGTGATCGCGGCCCTTGTCGAACAGGAACGTCGCGAGGGTCCGCTGCCTGTTTGTAGTGCGTGAGAGCCGTGCTCAATTCGCCCTCCCGAGTTACTTCAGCGTCAAACGCACCCGTCCGCGTTCGGGCCTGGTCAGAACACCACGCTTCTCGAGTGCCGCAATGGCACGGTAGAGCGCAGGTGGCGTGACATCGAGATCCGCCGCAATCGATATGAGCGACGTTACCCTAGGCAAGGCGCCGGTCGCGTCTCCGAGATCGCTGAGCCTGGCGAGAACCCGTTCGGTCAGCGGGGTAATCGCACGAAGCTCGAGCAGGCGCCGGGCCGTCATCAAAGACTGCGCCAAGTGCAGACTGAAGACATGTCCAAGTTTGGGCTGGGTTTCGAACGCCTCAAGCACCAATCTCTTCGGCAAAAGGCGAAGACGCGATGGCTCCACTGCGATGGCGTCGCAATGACAGGTCTCGGCGAAGATTGACGCCTCTGCGAACGTTTCGCCCGCGCGCGCCACATGTATCCGTACACTGCGTCCGGTCTCCGTATGGCGCAAAAGATCGATCCGGCCGTCTGTCAGGAACGGGAGCCCGGGAGGATTGTCGCCCTGACGAAACAGGGGCTGCCCCGGCTTCAGACTTACACTGCGCGCGCCCCCTGAGTGGCATGCCTGTTCAAGTCGATCGAAGAATTCCTGCGCTGACATGATCGCGATCATATCTGAACATACAGCGTCTTTGATAGGGTGCCGCCAACGAGAAGGAGTTTCGCATGTTTTTCAGAGTGCTCGCGATGACGCTTGCAACGATGGCTGCCGTGGGGGCGACGCCTTTAACGGCCCAACACGAGGACCATTCGGGCCACGCAGGCCATGTCATGGCAGGACCCGAAGTATCGGGCATTCCTTCTGAGCCAGGAGACGGCACCTTCGCCGCGATCATTGAAATCGTGGCCATGCTCTCCGCTGACCCAGACACCGATTGGACCCGCGTCGACATCGGCGGGCTGCGAGAACACCTGGTCGACATGAACCAACTCGTGATCGGCGCCAGCGTTCACTCCGAACCTCTGCCAAACGGCCTCAGTATGCGGATCGAAACGTCGGGGCGCGCCGGTGAGGCCGCGTCCCGGATGGTTCCCGCGCATGCCCCGTTTCTCTTGGCCGAGACCGGGTGGCAGTCGGAGGTTGCCAGCGAAGGCGATGAAATCGTCTGGACGGTCACCGCGACAGATGCTGGAGCCGTCGCACGTATCCAAGCACTCGGGTTCTTCGGGCTGATGGCAACCGGCGATCACCATCGGATGCACCACATGGCAATGGCCAGAGGCGAGGCCGCCCACTGAGCCGAACGGTCTGCCGACGCTCTCGGTGATCAATTTGTGTGCCCTTGGCTCACAAGCGCCCTTAAGGCGCTCATTGAACGTTTCGGCTTCTGCTCTTTTTGCACTTGTCAGAGTGCTGACCGGATCATGCTGTGTCGGGTCGTATCAACCGTCGGCCGATACGTACGAAATGGCGTTTGCAAGCACCGACAAGCCGACGGCCACCGACAGAGATATCAGGAGTGCAATGGCAATCGACCCGCCGAACTTCGGAAGACGCCGAAGGATTGGCTCAAGCCGCTCAGAACGCCTGATTGCGGTCGCGTACAAAGGAATTGCGCTGATGAAAGTCGCATAGAAATATACTCCGGATATGTTCTCGAACAGAGCGGAGCGTGCCAGAGTGGGTGCGACGACCTGAAGGGCAGTGGCACGACTGCCTCCGAACGATCCATACCAGTCGGCTGAAACGACGTAGATCAAGGCATGTAAGCAAACGAAGAGGCCAAGTCTGAGGAAGACGTCGAGGACGATGTAGGTTGCCGGATCTCGAGCCTGCCTAGCTCGTTCGTGAGATAGTGCGAATAGGAAGAAACCGGCATAATTGATGACGAAGACCACTGGCAGGCCATTCGTCACAACCTGCCTCAGAAAACGCCTCAGAGAAGGTCCTCCGTCGGCTAAGGCAGATGTAAACCCAGGCGAAAGCACAACGTAAAGCAGCAGGACTGGCAACAATCCCGCCAGACTGAAAAGCAAGACGTTTCGGAGGAATTGCATTCCTGGCATCTGGGTTGAGAAGTACCGTTCCAAACCACCAGCCTCAGGTCCCGTTAATTCTAGATTAGGCTGGAAGGTAGCAAGATGGCCATGGAGGATCGGACCGAAACAGAAGGCGTCGGAGACGTTTGGGCTGTTTTTGTGCGAATCATGTGCACAGGGCGTATCGGCAGGCTCCTCTGCAGGCGAGAAAGCTGAAATCACGTAACCCGCACGTTTTCACGCCGCGCCTCCCCATTTTACGCCGCAACCCTCGGGACCACCCTTTCGACCAACCGCAGAAATCGTGAGTTGCGAGCCCCCGCAACCAACGATACTTGCGATGCCTCCGCCGGTCCTGCCGCGGAGGTTTTTGCGTTTTGGCCGCCCGCCCGCCGGGATCGTCTGCTGCGCCCTCCCGCAACCAAATCACTTAAGTAATACAGCCGCTTAAGAGCCTCCCGAACGGGAGGCCTTTTGCATTTCGCGGCCGTGTCAACACTGTGTCAACAGAACCCCGACGCCCCGTGTCAAAGAATGTTGCCGAGTCGCATCCTACGATCCCGATCAGGCATCTCGGTGCGAGCTGACGGGGCTAGGGTCAGAATGCATTGATTTTGGTCGCACGGCGTGATTCACGGCTCAGAAAATGGAGCGGTGACATGAGCGACCTTTACTGGCTGACTGACGCGCAGATGGCCAAGCTCGCCCCTTTCTTCCCAAAGTCGCACGGCAAGCCGCGAGTTGATGACAGGCGGGTTCTGAGTGGGATTATCTTCATCAATCGCAATGGGTTGCGCTGGCGGGACGCGCCTGCCGCCCATGGTCCACACAAGACGCTCTACAGCCGGTGGAAACGTTGG
>NZ_JBXWRD010000028.1:0-60769 GCF_059612725.1 Ruegeria sp. YKSF070
AAGATGATCGCCCGCGCCCGCCGCCCGGCACGCAATCCGCTGGCTTTCCTGCCACGCTTCTTTGCCCAGCCCCGGCTGGTCGCGGGCTATCTCTTTGCGATGATCCGATCCTGTGGCTGGTGGGTCTATGTGGTTTATCTGCCGATCTTCGCGATCGAGGCCGGGCTTGGAGACCAGCTGGGCGGCATCCTTTTGTCGATCACCAACGGTATGCTGTTCGCGGCACCGCTGATCCTGAGATGGGTGCAGGCGCGCTCATTGAAAAGCGCGGTGCGGATCGGCTTCGCCGGGGCCGGGTTCTGTTTTGCGACCGCCGGTCTGCTGTCGGGCTGGGCGCCGGTCGCAGCCGGATTGCTGATGCTGGGATCGTTCTGGCTGATCGTGCTCGATATCTGCGCGGGCCTGCCCTTCCTGATGGCAGTGAAACCGTCAGAGCGCACCGAGATGTCTGCGATCTATTCCAGTTACCGAGACGTGTCGGGCATCCTGACACCGGGCGTGGCGTGGCTTGTGCTGCTGGCCGCGCCGGTGGCGGGCATCTTCGTTGCCGGCGGTGCAGGCCTGTTTGGCGCTTTCACCATCGCCGCCCGGATGCACCCGCGCCTGGGTCGCCCGCGGGTTCGCTTCGAACCCGGCTCGCTCGCTGATGCCTGAAGCGGGCGCCGTTTTCCGGCACGGAAAACGGGCCGGAATTCTTGCAGAATTCCGGCTGTCTCATGCCTTCAGCCGATACCCCCGATTGAGCAGGGCCCAGGCCAGCAGACAGACCGCCAACGTGGCCCCCAGACAAACTGCCAGGCCCAGCGCGGGCGAACTATCCGAGACACCGATCATCGCGAAACGCAGCCCGTCGATCAGATAGAAGACCGGATTGGCGTGGGTCAGTCGCCCCAGAAGCGGCGGCAAGGCCTCGACCGAATAGAAAGTGCCAGACAGAAACGCCAGCGGCGTCACGATGAAATTGGTGATCGCGGCCATCTGGTCGAACTTGTTGGCATAGATCCCCGCCACCAGCCCGAGCGCGCCCATGAACCCGGCCCCCAGCACCACAAATCCCAGCGCCAGCAGCGGGTGCACCGGCACGATCCCCAGCACCAGCACCAGCGCCACCGCGATCGCAAGCGCCACCAGCAACCCACGCACCACGGCGCCCGCCAGATAACCCAGGAGCAACTCCAGCGCCGACAGCGGCGGCATCAGCGTATCCACGATATTGCCCTGCACCTTGGAGATCACCACTGAGGAGGAGGTATTCGCAAACGCGTTCTGGATCACCGTCATCATCAGGATCCCCGGCGCCAGAAAGGTCAGGAACGGCACCCCCATCACCGCGCCCCGGCCAGCGCCCACTGCCAGCGAGAAGATCATCATGAACAGACCCGCCGTCACGAGCGGCGCCAGCAGGGTCTGGGTCCAGACCACCAGAAACCGCATCACCTCGCGCGCGGCAAGCGTATAAAGCCCCAGCCAGTTCACCTGTCCGAACCGCCGCACACCCAGTTCCATCGCCTTCTCTCCCACTTGCCACCGCCCTGGTCTTTTCCCGATTCGAAATGCCTTGTAACCCGGCCCGCAGTGACTAGAATAGGGCGCTGAGACAATTTCCGAAGGCGGCCGCAGCTCTGGGGCCGCTTTCCCGCTTTTGAGAGGCAAACCATGTCCTGGACCGACGAGCGCGTCGAACTGCTCAAGAAAATGTGGGGCGAGGGCCAGTCGGCCAGCCAGATCGCCAAGGAACTGGGCGGCGTCACCCGCAACGCGGTCATCGGCAAGGTGCACCGTCTGGGCCTGTCCAACCGCAGCTCGGGCGCGGCGCCAGCCTCGACCAAGGCCGAAGCAAAAGAAAAGCCCGCCGCCACACCCAGGCCAGAGGCCAAGCCCAAACCCGCGCCGCGCCCCGAACCGGTTCGTGCCGCCCCCGAGCCTGCACCGGCACCGCAACCGGCCGAAGCCAAGCCGATCCCGGCGCGCAAACAGATCATCCCGGCCGGCCAACCGCTGCCGCCACAGCCTTCGGCGAACGAAATCAGCCCCGAGGCACTGGCCAAGGTCAACGAGGTCGAGAAAAAGGCCAAGAAGCTGAGCCTGATGGAACTGACCGAGCGCACCTGCAAATGGCCCGTGGGCGACCCCGCGACCGAGGATTTCTGGTTCTGCGGCCTGCCGGTCCAGCAGGGTAAACCCTATTGCGAGGCGCATGTCGGCGTGGCGTTCCAGCCGATGAGTTCGCGCCGCGATCGTCGCCGCTGAGGCGGTAGCTTACCGAACGCTTCCACAGCAGGCACGAAGACTGCAAAAAAGGGTCCGGGACAGACGTTCCGGACCCATCACTCGTTACCGACACCTGTCGCGCGCAGATCAGTTCTTGACCGGAGCCGCCGATGTGAAATCGGGGATTACGTTGGTGGAAGCCGCTTTATCCTCGATCCCCGGCCAGTTCCCCTGAGCCTTGTTGATGTTTCCGGCAATGTCTTCCTCCCAGAAACCAACAACGTTCTTCGTGATGTTCAGGTAAAGCTTGTCATCGACGATGCGCCACAGGTTCGGGTTGCCCGGAACCTTGCCGCCCTTGGATACACCATAGGCGCAATGGCCGTCATATTGCGGCGCGTAATAGGCCGGGTTGGCCAGAAACGTGTCGCGGTTCTCGGTACTGGCAAAGGCCCAGGTCGACCCGTTCCACTCGGCGGTGATGTCGGCGCGGCCCTTGACCGCCTCTGGCTGGGTCTGGCCCACCGGTGCCTGGGACAACGCGCGATAGGCGACCACATCATAGCCCGAAACCGCATAACCGGTACCGTCAAGATATTGCGGACCGGCCAGAACCGGCGCGGCCAGTGCGGTCATGGCTGCGGTGGCAAGGGCAAGAGCGAGACGTTTCATGAAGAGGTTCCTCCGTTTGCTGTTGACCCGAGATTATCCTTGTTGCCCATCCTTGGCAGCGGACCTCGCGCGGCTGTGACCCCACATCGACGATTTGTGAGTGGGACCGGGCTATTGTTTCAGTTGCATTCCCCGCCCCGGCATTGGACTTTGCCCTTCCGGCCCCTAGCTCTCCCTAACCGGGTGCCGCCGCCCGTTGATGTAACATTCGAGACGAAAGCCATGACCGAACAGACATCCTATACCCCGCCCCGCGTCTGGACCTGGGACAAGGAAAACGGCGGCCAGTTCGCCAATATCAACCGTCCCATTGCGGGTGCCACCCATGACAAGGACCTGCCGGTGGGCAAGCACCCGTTCCAGCTCTATTCGCTGGGCACGCCCAATGGGGTCAAGGTGACGGTAATGCTCGAGGAACTGCTGGCCGCAGGCCACGCAGACGCCGAATACGATGCTTGGCTGATCAATATCAGTCAGGGCGATCAGTTCGGTTCGGGCTTTGTCGATGTGAACCCCAACTCCAAGATCCCGGCCCTGCTCGACCGCTCCGGGCCCGAACCGGTCCGGGTGTTCGAAAGCGCCTCGATCCTGTTTCATCTGGCCGAGAAATTCGGCGCCTTCCTGCCTGCGTCCGGCCCGGCCCGGACCGAGGTGATGAACTGGCTGTTCTGGCAGATGGGCAGCGCACCCTATCTGGGCGGCGGGTTTGGCCATTTCTATGCCTATGCGCCCGAGAAGTTCGAATACCCGATCAACCGCTTCGCGATGGAGGTCAAGCGCCAGCTGGACGTGCTGGACCGCGAACTGGCGCATCGCCCCTTTATCGCGGGTGACGACTATTCCGTCGCCGATATGGCGATCTGGCCGTGGTATGGGCAGCTGGTGCTGGGCCGGGCCTATAATGCCGCCGAATTCCTGGACGCCGAAAGCTATACCCATGTGATGCGCTGGGCCCGCGAGCTGGATGCCCGCCCCGGCGTCAGCCGTGGCCGCATGGTCAACCGCGTCTCGGGCGAGCCGAAATTCCAGCTGCGCGAACGCCATGACGCCAGCGATTTCGACACCCGCACCCAGGACAAGCTGGAACCGGACGCCAGCTAATCGCGCGCGTCCGAAAATGCGTGGCATTTACCTAAAATGCCGCGCAGAATCAGCGTCTTTCCCCGCGGCGGCTCGACCCTTTGAACGCCCGCCGTGTGTCAGATCACAAGACCGGACCGTGCCCCGTCACGGTCCGATCTTTTCGTTTCGAAATCGGCGAAAATCGCGCGCAGCCCGCCGTTGAGCGGCGGGGCCGATCCGGTCATCCCTGTGGCACGGCGCAACGATGCGTCGCTGGTCAAGAGTTTCAGGAGATACCATATGAACATGGCGATGACGCAGGACCTTCCCTGCATGCTGCTCGATGCGGGTTCGGATTTCTCGTATTCGGTCTTTGGCTGGACCGTGACGACCCCGCCCCCCAGCCCGAGCGGCGATGGCATCTTTGCCCAGAGCCCGACCACACCAGCGCTGCTCCAGAACGCCAGTTCGCAGCTGGTGCCGCCGCAATCCATCGCCTTCAACACCGCCAACCCGTCGCGTACCGCGCTGTTCAGCATGCCGCTCTACAACGGGTTCGCGCCCTCAACCGGGTTCTGGAACCTGCAATCGGGCGGCAGCGCCAATTTCGCGCTGCAACTGGCCGAGGCGACCAATGTCACCCTGACCGTCACCTGCGCCGGAGTGGCAAATCCGAATACCACCGGCAGCCAGAGCTATATCAGCGTCTCGGTCAACGGGCAGCAGGTGGCATCCAACCAGTTCGTCGCCAACCAGAACTGGCATGACGAGACCTTTGTGCTGGATGCCGCCAAGATGGTGCAGGGCGAGAACACCATCGTGATCTCGGACAGCGGCCAGCAGGGGTTGTGGATCACCGCCGTGGGCGTCAGCACCGCCAATGTGCCGATCAGCGCCAGCTATTTCTGGCAGCAGATCGGCGCCGGAGAGTTGAACCCCGGCAATACCTATAACCGCTCGATCGCCGTGACCTCGGGCAATACCAGCACCGATACCGAGACCGACAGCTTTGCCGAGACACTGGGCCTGACCGTGGGCATCGGCGGCGGCGGTATCGACAAGGCGCTGTTCGGGATCAGCGCGCAACTCTCGACCTCGTTCACCCATACCTCGACCACGGCGCACAGTCTGGCAATCAGCCAGCAGACGACGTCGAGCTATGGCGTCAACATCACGCCGCCGGGGTCGGACAAGGTAACGTTCCAAATCTGGCAGCTCTGCCTGCAATACGAGGCCAACGGCAGCCTGCTGACCCAGGCGCTGGGGCCCAATGACGGCCCGATCGTGATCACGCAATACCCGGCCTGACCGGGCGGCGCCGCCCTATTTCAGACGGGGCGGCGCATCCGGGTCCATGCCCGGCGCCGCAGGGCCGCGCGGCGGCGCGGGCGGCGCGGGCAGCTCGAAGCGCAGCCCCACCCGCGACAGGGTGGCGGCCATCGCATCCGAGGCCGCGAAGAACCCAACATCCATCGCGCCCGCTTCGACCCCGGAAAAGGTCAGTGCCTCGGACGCGGCCTTGGCCAGCGCGGGTTCGGCCCCCTCGCGCGCATCGACAAATCCCAAGAGATGCCCGCGTCCGCCATCCTGATAGACGACACCGGCCAGATAGGCCCCTTGCGCCAGACCGGCGGCAGTGACCAGCTTGGCATCGAGCGCCGAAAGCAGCGCCTCGGGTAGGCCGCCCGGCGCGGTCACCTCGGTGATCCGGGCCTCGATCTGGTCGGGTTCGTGACCCAGTGTCTCGCTCAGCCAGCCCAGCGCCTCGGCCGGGATCAGCATGGCCGAGGGCGCCACATCGAGGTTCAAACCCAACCCGACCCCCTGCCCCGCCAGCATCGCCGCCAGCACCCGGCCCGACAGCGCCGCATAGGGGGCGGGACGGCCGGTAAAGGCGGCCAGCCGCTCCTCGCGGTCAAAGACCAGCACGAAGCGGCCATCGGCCAGGTCGAAGAGTTCGGGCGACAGGTTCTCGCCGCGCGCCTCTTCGGTCAGCAGCAGGAACAGCTCGGCATCGCCCAGCCGTTCAAAGAAACGCAGCCGCGCGGCATCATCGCCTGCGTCGGCCTCCATCGCGGCATGGGCACGGTCAAGCGGGGTTTGCGCTCCGGTCTGGCTCATTCAGCACCTCTCTGACCCGAGCGCGCAGAACCGGCAGCAACTCGGCCTCGAACCACGGGTTTTTCCTGAGCCATGCCGTATTGCGCCAGGACGGGTGAGGCAAGGCAAAGACGCGCGGCGCATGGTCCCGCCAGGCGGCCACTGTCTCGGTCACCGGGCTGCGCGCGCCCAGGTGATACTTGTGTGCATGGCCGCCCACCAGCACGGTCAGCGGCATCTCTCCCAGTTCGGCCATCACCCGACTGTGCCAGGTCTTTCCACAAACCGGCGGCGGCGGCAGGTCCGCGCCCCGACTGTTGTAACCCGGGAAACAAAACGCCATCGGCACCACGGCGACCCGCGACCGATCATAAAAGGTCTCCTCGTCAATCCCCAGCCAGTCGCGCAGCCGGTCTCCCGAGGGGTCGGTGAAGGGCCGGCCTGAAGCATGCACCCGGGCCCCCGGCGCCTGCCCTGCGATCAGCAGGCGCGCACCGGACCGAAACCAGACAACCGGTCGCGGTTCATGTGCCGTATGCGTGGCGGCAAAGCGATCGGCGCACAAGCGGCAGGCGCGAATCCGCTCGGTCAGAGGCACAGCGACGGGGTCGGTCATCAGGTCGGCTCCTGTCAGGTGACGGGCCAGAGGATAGCCGGGTCCGCCCGCCAATCCAGCCCCGCGCCGGGTCACGCCCACGTGATCGCCATCCCTGCTTGAAAGGTTCCGGCCGCGATTGAGTTTTTGTTTCACATTTGGACATAATGTAGCCAAATTCCCCCTGTAGGCCGGTGGACAACTCCCGCCCCGACGGGGGATGCACGGGCGTGGCCACGGGGTCATGCGACACAGACGACATTGGGCCGCAGCAGATAGCAGATGCTTGAATTCGAGAATGTCAGCAAATCCTTCTGGACGGGATCACAGCGCAAGGTGATCCTTGACCGTGTCTCGTTCCGGGTGGAACTGGGCAAGTCGATGGGTATTCTGGCCCCGAACGGCACCGGCAAGACGACCTTGATCAACATGATGGCCGGTCTCGAAAAACCCGACGAGGGCGTGATCCGCCGCGGCTGTAACATTTCGTTCCCGCTGGGGTTCATGGGCGGTGTGGTGGGCCGCCTCTCGGCAATGGAAAACGCGCGCTATATCGCCCGGCTTTATGGCATGGATCCTGACTATATCGAGGCCTATTGCCGGTGGCTTTGCGGTCTTGGCGAGTATTTCGACCAACCGCTGGGTACCTATTCGTCGGGCATGCGGGCACGGTTCTCGTTTGCCTTGATGCTGGCGCTGGATTTCGACATGTACCTCATCGACGAAGGCATGCCCGCCTCGACCGATGTCGAGTTCAACAAGAAGGCCGGCGCCATTCTCGAAGAACGGCTGCGCACGACCACCATCGTCATCGTCTCGCACCAGCCCGGGACATTGGAAAAATTCGCCCGGCAGGCCGCTGTTCTGATGAATGGCCAACTGCATGTATTCGACTCCTTGGAAGAAGCGAAACAGCTCTATGACTACCAAACCCAAGGCTAAGAAATTCCGCATCCGTCGGACCGGCGCCCCCACGGGAACCGAAGGCACAGCCTCGGTTTCCCCCCGCCCCCAGCCGGTGACGAATGTCTCGCCACTGCGCCCACAAGCGGCAACAGCGCGCCCCGAGGCTGCGATGCAGCCCGGCAATACGCCCGCCCGCCCGCAGCGCCCCGCACCCGAAACGGCGCCTGCTGCCCCGGCAGCGATGGAGGGACAGGTGTCCTCGGCCGCCGAAACCGGTGCCGAGGCCGAGATCGACGCCATCAAGCGCGAGGGCCTGACCGGGCGGCAATTGCGAATGGCCCGGCGGCTGGCCCAGAAACACAACCTGCCTGTCACCTCGGACTATGACGCGGTGCGCCAGTTGCGCGCCCGAGGCATCGATCCGCTGGAACGCGGCAACATGCTGGACCTGGTGGTTCAGCGTGGCGGAGGCACCGCCGAAGCGGCCAATGTCGAAGATGCCGACGCACAACCGAAGGTTCAACTGCCACAGACGGTGCAGCCGCGCCAGATGCTGCCCTCGACCGAACTGAGCCCGACCCAGCGCCGCGAGATGGAAATCGGTCGCATCCAGCAGGACATCATGCGCCGTCGCCGCCGCAAGATGATGCAGCTGCTGACCCGGCTGGCCTTCTTTGTGTTCCTGCCCACCCTGATTGCTGGCTATTACTTCTACGTGGTCGCCACGCCGATGTATGCCAGCAAGTCGGAATTCGTGATCCTTCAGGCCGACGGCTCGCTGGGCGGGGTCGGCGGCTTCTTTGCCGGTACGCAATTCGCCACCAGCCAGGATTCGATCTCGGTCCAGTCGTTCCTGGAATCGAAAGAGGCGATGCTGCTGCTGGACCGCGACCAGAGCTTCAAGGCGCATTTCCAGAGGGAAGAAATCGACCCGATCCAGCGGCTGTCCCCCGACGCCACCAACGAAGAGGCCTACAAGGTCTATTCGCGGATCGTCACGATCGGTTACGACCCGACCGAGGGGGTGATCCGGATGGAGGTCGCGGCACCCGATCCGCAGGTCGCCACCGATTTCTCGAACAGCCTGCTGTCCTATGCGGAAAGCCGGGTCAACAACCTGTCCGGTCAGAAACGCGAAGACCAGATGCGCGAGGCCCGCAAAAGCTTTGAAGATGCCCAGAAAGAACGCCGCAAGGCACAAGAGGCACTGGTCGAGTTGCAACAGCAAGGCGCGCTGCTGGATCCCGAAAGCGTGATCACCAGCCTGCGCGGACGCATCGACAACGTCGAGGTGCAGTTGCAGGAAAAAGAGCTGCAACTGGCGGCATTGCTCGACAACCCGCGCCCCAGCAAGGCCAAGGTGGATGGCGCCCGCGCCGATATCGCGCGGCTCAACGATGTGCTAGACGATCTGAATGCCCGGATGCTGGACACGTCCAGTGGAGAAAACTCGCTGGCCCGTCTGAGCGTTCGCATCCAGATGGCCCAGGCCGATCTGGCCAGCCGGGACATGATGCTGCAAGGTGCCTTGCAACAGATGGAAACCACCCGGATGGAGGCCAACCGCCAGGTGCGCTATCTGACGGTTTCGGTCAACCCGGTGCCCAGCGAGGAACCGAGCTATCCGCGCAGCTTCGAAAATACGATTTTGGCATTCCTGCTGTTTGCTGGTATCTACCTGATGATCTCGCTCACCGCATCGATCCTCAGAGAACAGGTATCCTCGTAAGCCCATGAAACATGTCCGAATCGCCGACCTGACGGTCGGCAACGACCTCCCGCTCACCATCATCGCGGGCCCCTGCCAGCTGGAAAGCGCCGATCATGCCCAGATGATCGCCGGCACGATGAAAGAGGCCTGCGACGCCGTCGGCGCGCAATATGTCTTCAAGGGGTCCTTCGACAAGGCCAATAGAACCTCGGTCAATGCCGCGCCCGCGCTTGGACTCGACAAGGGGCTGGCGGTTCTGCAATCGGTCAAGGACACGATCGGCGTGCCGGTTCTGACCGATGTGCACGAGAAAGAGCAATGCGCCCCGGTTGCCGAGGTCTGCGATGTCTTGCAAATCCCCGCCTTTCTGTGTCGTCAGACCGCGCTGTTGAAAGCCGCCGGTGCAACCGGTGCGGTCGTCAATGTCAAGAAAGGCCAGTTCCTGGCGCCCTGGGACATGCCCAATGTTGCGGCCAAGATCGAGAGCACCGGCAACGGCAACATTCTGCTGACCGAGCGCGGGGTCAGCTTTGGCTACAACCGGCTGGTGGTCGACATGCAGTCGCTGCCGGAAATGGCGCGCACCGGCTATCCGGTGATCATGGATGCCACCCATGCGGTGGCCCAGCCCGGTGGGCTTGGCGGGGCATCCGGCGGGCAGCGCGAATTCGCGCCGGTCATGGCGCGGGCTGCGGTGGCGGTCGGCGTGGCGGGCGTGTTCATGGAAACGCACCAGGATCCCGATAACGCCCCCTGTGACGGCCCGAACATGATCTATCTCGATCAGATGCCGGGCCTTATTGACATGCTGATGCGACTCGACACGCTCGCCAAGGCAAATCCGATCCAGATCTGAAAAAGGCTCGAGTGTTCGAAATGACCAGACCCCTGCCCGAGGTGACCCCTAACACGTGGAGTTTTCTGCGCGACGCGATGATCCGGCCCACCGGGTTTCGCGAATACGACGCGCGCTGGAAATATCCCGAGGAAATCAACCTGCCCGGCATGACCGCGCTGGGCCTGGGTCTGGGCACCCAGATGCACCGCCGCGGCATCGCCCCGGTGATCGCGGTGGGCAACGACTATCGTGACTATTCGCTGGCAATCAAGAATGCGCTGATCCTGGGCCTGATGCAGGCCGGGATTCAGGTCAAGGATATCGGCCCCGCCCTATCGCCGATGGCCTATTTCGCCCAGTTCCATCTGGATGTGCCCGCCGTGGCCATGGTGACCGCCAGCCACAACCCCAATGGCTGGACCGGGGTCAAGATGGGCTTTGACCGGCCGCTGACCCATGGCCCCGACGAGATGGCCGAGCTGCGCGACATCGTTCTGAGCGGCGAAGGCGTCGCGCGCCCGGGTGGTTCTTACGAATTCGTCGATGGCGTCAAAGAGGCCTATATAGACGATCTGGTCGGCGATTTCCGCATGTCGCGCCCGCTCAAGGTGGTCTGCGCCACGGGCAATGGCACCGCCTCGGCCTTTGCGCCAGAAATCTTTGCCCGCTTGGGGGTCGAGATCGTGCCGAGCCACAACGAGCTGGACTATACTTTCCCCAACTACAACCCGAACCCCGAAGCCATGGAAATGCTGCATGACATGGCCGACACGGTCAAAGCCAGCGGCGCCGATTTCGCGCTGGGTTTTGACGGCGACGGCGACCGCTGCGGCGTGGTCGATGACGAGGGCGAGGAGATCTTTGCCGACAAGGTGGGCGTGATCATGGCGCGCGACCTCTCCAAGCTTTTTCCGGGCTCGACCTTTGTGGCGGATGTGAAATCCACCGGCCTGTTTGCTGCCGACCCAGAGTTGCGCAAACATGGCGCCAAGGCCGATTACTGGAAGACAGGCCACAGCCACATGAAACGCCGGGTCAAGGAGATTGGCGCGCTCGCGGGGTTCGAGAAATCGGGTCACTACTTTCTGGCCGAACCCATCGGGCGCGGCTATGACTGCGGCATGCGGGTGGCGGTCGAGATCTGCAAGCTGATGGATCGCAACCCCGAGATGTCGATGTCGGACCTGCGCAAGGCCCTGCCGCGCACCTGGTCGACGCCCACCATGTCGCCCTATGCCGCCGATACCGAGAAATACGCGATCCTCGAACGGCTGGTGGAAAAGCTGGTGGCCAAACATGCCGCTGGCGACAGCTTTGCCGGGCGTGCCATCAAGGAGGTGGTCACGGTGAACGGCGCCCGTGTCATCCTCGACAACGGCTCCTGGGGGCTGGTGCGCGCCTCGTCGAACACGCCGAACCTGGTGGTGGTCTGCGAAAGCAGCGAGAGCGAAGCCGAGATGCGCGCCATTTTTGCCGAGATCGACGCCGTGATCCGCACCGAGCCGTCTGTGGGCGATTACGACCAGACGATCTGAGCCAGGGAGGGGGCGCTCCCGCCCCCTCGCGCCTCTCTGACGAGAGGCCCGAGGCCTTGGGCCGGGCCGCGCCTATGGCGCGGCGGTCTTTTGCGAGGCGCTGCCTCGCGCTCCGGAGTATTTGGAGCGGAATGAAGGAGCAGGAGCCTCTTCTTTCCTCTTGCCCCAAATATCCCGGGGGAGTCACCGAAGGTGACGGGGGCAGCGCCCCCCTCTTTCCGCCAAAGTCAGTCGGCGCCGAGAAGCTTGAGCAGGCCCTTGGTGGCCTCCTGTTCCAGCCGGTCCTTGATCAACTCCTCAATATCCTGATCGGGTGTGATCTCGGTATCCAGCTCCTCTCCCAGCTTTCGGCGCAACTCGTCCTTGGCCTTGGTCTCGACCGCCTCCTTGTCGAGGCCGGTCGCCGCTTCGATCACCTGGCTCAGATCGGGACGGATCGCCGGGTCGGCCCAGGGGCCGACGATGCGAACCGGCACAGCAATTCCCTGCCCCGCATTGGCCCGCAGCGCGACGGGCGTAAACAGGTAGTCGATATCCCGCGCGCCCAGACCGACGCGCCCGGTGCCGTTGGCCTTGAAATTGTCGAGCAGCATCAGCAGGTCCTCGTTAAAGAGGTTGCCCTTGTCCATCCGGTAGCTGGCGGTGAGGCTGTTGAACACGGTGGTGCCGCCGCCCTTGGCCCCGCGCCCCATCAGGTTGTCGAGGTCGAAGCCCGAGATCACTCCGCGACCCATCGCAAGCCGACCCTCGCCCGAGAGCGATCGCATGATCTGCGCCTCGCTCTGGCCAACCCCCAGGAACTTCAGCTCGCCCGAGGCCGCGCCCGAAAGCCGTTCGATCCCGCCCAGCGTCGCCAGCGCCTCGCGCATCTCGATGCCTTCGGCCCGCAGATCGCCGCCAACCGACAAGCCGTTGCGATTATTGGCCACGACCTGACCGCTCAATTGCCCCGAAAACAGCGAGACAGGCGCCATGTCGACCACCGCGCGGCTGTTATCAAGCGACAGGCTGAGTACGCTTTGACCCAGTTCCAGCCCGGGCAGCGCGATGGAACCGGCGCTCAGATGCAGCGTGCCATTGGCAAGAGCCAGCGCCGAGGCGTCGATGGACGCCTCGGACCAACCCGAGGCCGCGTCGCTGCCGCCCGAGCCTGTCCCGCCAGCGGCGGCAAGCCCGGTCAGATCCAGCGCACCGGCGGTCAGGCGCGCGGTCACCTGCGGCGGGTCGGCCACCGTCACATCGGCGGCGCCGTTCAGCCGGTTGCCGTCGAGATCGGCCGCAAGCTCGCGCAGCGCCAGCCGCCCGTCGGCGGTATAGGTGATCTGGGCGCGCAGATCGGCCCGCTGCCCCAGCCCGCGCGGCAGGCTAATACCAGCCTGGCCAAAGGCCGCCAGCATCGCGGCACTGTCGCTGGTATCAAGCGTGGCGGTTCCAGCCAGCGCACCGTCGATACTGGCACGCCCGTCAAAGGTGATGCTGGTCCTGGGCGCCGCCATCGTCATTTGCATCGCGCTGACCTGTCCGTTCGAAAAGGCACCCAGATCGGACATGGTGAGTTCTACCGAGATCGACCCCGTTCCCGGCTCCAGCCGCGCCTGCATCTTGAGCGGCGCATCTTTTGCGGGCCAGCTGGCCGACAGATCGACGCCGCCGAAATCGAAGCTGGTCTTGCCCTCTTCGACATAGATCAGCCGGGCGTTCTTCAACTCCAGCCCGTCGAGCGTCACTAATTGACCGCCCGCCCCGGATGTCGAAGGCGCCGCCGCGCCACCGGTCACACCCGAGGGTGTGAACTCCCAGTTCACCCGACCCTTGGCAGTTTCCAGCCGCAGCACCGGATCCTGGGCGAGGATGCGGGTGATCCGCACCTCGCCACCCAAAAGGGCAGGCGCCGCAACGCCGATCGCCAGCCCCTGCGCCTGCAACATCGGTGCGCTGCTCGCCCACTCGGCATTGGCCACCGTCACCGGTCCGGTCTCGACCCCGAGCACCGGCCAGAAACTGAGCTTGACCTCGCCCGCCACAGTGACTTCGCGCCCGGTCTGTTTGCGGATCTGTTCGATGGCCAGCCGCGCCAGCCGGTCACCGGGCAACAGCAGCAGCGCCGCCACCAGAACCACCGCCGCCATTACCAGAGTGATCCCGATTCGCACGATCCACCGCATATGTGCGCTCCCTGCCTGTTTGCCTGTTGCGATATGGTCAGCCCACTCCGGTTGCGCAACATTTGCAAGGGGAAGCTTTCCCCTCTATATGCGCGCCATGAGCACGAACCCTCCGAACCTGCGCCCCGACCTGGCCCCCGCCGCCCGACTGGGCACCGCCGCCACCCGCCCCGGCCAGCCGACCATCGGCATGGTCTCGCTGGGCTGTCCCAAGGCGCTGGTCGACAGCGAGCGCATCCTGACCCGGCTCAGGGCCGAGGGCTATGGCATCTCGCCCGACTATGCAGGCGCCGATGCGGTGATCGTCAACACCTGTGGCTTCCTTGACAGTGCCAAGGCCGAGAGCCTGGAGGCGATCGGAGAAGCACTCAAGGAAAACGGCAAGGTGATCGTGACGGGCTGCCTGGGGGCCGAACCCGACTATATCCGCGAGCATCATCCGCGCATTCTGGCCGTCACCGGCCCGCATCAATACGAGCAGGTGCTGGATGCCGTGCATGGCGCGGTCCCGCCCGATCCGGACCCGTTTGTCGACCTGCTGCCCGCCTCGGGCGTCCAGCTGACACCGCGCCATTATAGTTACCTCAAGATTTCAGAGGGCTGCAACCACAAGTGCAAGTTCTGCATCATCCCCGACATGCGCGGCAAGCTGGCCAGCCGCCCCGCCCATGCGGTGCTCCGCGAGGCGGAAAAGCTTGTGGATAACGGTGTGAAGGAACTTCTGATCATCTCTCAGGATACAAGCGCTTACGGGCTGGACCGCAAGTATGACACCAACCTGTGGAAAAACCGCGAGATCCGCAGCCATATCACCGATCTGGCGCGCGAGCTGGGACAGCTCGACGCCTGGGTACGGCTGCACTACGTCTACCCCTATCCGCATGTGCGCGAGCTGATCCCGCTGATGGCAGATGCGGGGTGCAACCTGTTGCCCTATCTGGATATTCCCTTCCAGCACGCACATCCCGACACGCTGAAACGCATGGCCCGCCCGGCGGCGGCGGCGCGCACCCTGGACGAGATCGCGGCCTGGCGCGGGATCTGCCCCGAGATTACCCTGCGCTCGACCTTCATCGTGGGCTATCCGGGCGAGACCGAGGCCGAGTTCCAGACCCTTCTCGACTGGCTGGACGAGGCGCAGCTGGATCGCGTGGGCTGCTTCCAATACGAAAACGTGGCGGGTGCCCGATCGAACGACCTGCCTGATCATGTTCCGGCAGAGGTCAAGCAAGAGCGCTGGGACCGGTTCATGGAAAAAGCGCAGGCGATTTCCGAGGCGAAGCTGGCCGCGCGGGTGGGACAGGTGATCGAGGTGATCGTCGACGAGGTCGACGACGAGGCCGCCACCTGCCGCACCAAGTCGGACGCCCCCGAGATCGACGGCAACCTGTTCATCGACGAGGGATTCGAAGGCTTGCAGCCCGGCGATATCGTGACGGTCGAAGTGGACGAGGCCGGGGAATATGATTTGTGGGGAACACGGATCTGATCCCCCTCTCCTGAGGCGCCAACACACCACCAAAACCCAAGTGACACCTGCCTCCCGACATTGTGGCCACGATCGGCACCACGAAATGCTCTCTGCCCATCAGGCGGATCAGCAATGCGCGACAAGGCAACCCTTTTCCTGCGCCCGATCCGCGCTATCGTGCAATCGACAGACATACGCCACTCAAAGGAACAGCCTCATGTCCGACAGTCCCGAGATCGTCCAGAAAGCCCCCTTTGCGGTCGAGGTGACCGAAGGAAAATCCTATTTCTGGTGCGCCTGCGGCAAATCGCAGAAACAGCCCTTTTGCGACGGCTCGCACAAGGGGACCGAGTTTTCGCCGGTGAAATACACCGCCGAAGCGGACAAGAAGGTGTTCTTTTGCGGCTGCAAGCATTCGAGCAAACAGCCGCTCTGCGATGGCAGCCACAGCAAGCTGTGATCAGCGCAGGCGGTTGAGCGCCTCGGCATTGGTGCAGAACTCGGGCGCGGCCTCGGCCCGGCCCTGCTGGCAGGCGAGCCAGAGCTGGCAGGGTTCCGTGCATTCCGCGGCACGGCAGCGAGTGACGAGTTCGGCGTAATCTTCCTCGGTCAGGCGTTTCTCGGCCAGTGCCTCGGTAAAGGACACGCCGATGGTGCGGGCCACCGAGCGGGTCAGCCAGAAATGCCGCTCGATATCGCCCAGTGGAATCTGAGCCATGGAAATCTCCTTGAACCTGTGCGGGCCGTCTAGGGGTGCAGACGGTCGAGCAATGCGCGGTTGCGGCAGTATTGCGGCGCCTGAAGCGCGGTGTCGCGGGTGCCGAGCCATTCGGAACAGTGCGCGGGATTGCTGCACCCGGTGCAGGCCAGAACCGCATCGCTGATCTCGTCGATGCGCAACTGGCCTTTCAAGGCCGATTCCTCCAGATCGTGGCCCAACGTGGTGGCCATTCGGTCGAACAGGTCTGCGTGTTTTCTCAACGTGTCTCGGTCGGCCATATTGTCCTCTACTGTCGCGGCGGCGATAACATCAGACTAGCGCAGAGCGCGCACCCTGCCCTTGACGCAGGTCAAGCACCCAAGCCCAGGTGATCAAGATAGGCGCGGGTGGCATCTCCCACCCGGCGGAACCGGTCGCCACCCAGCTTCTTGCCGCCATACCAGCGAGTGACCACGATGACATGATCGGCCAGTTCGGCGCGCTCCATCATCCGCAGAATCACCATGGCGGCGCCGGATTCGCCGTCATCGGCCTTGAGCGCGCCCGTGGGCAGCAGCGCCGCCCAGGTATTGTGGGTTGCCTTGGCATAGGCGCGGTCCGCTTTCAGTTCGGCAAGAACCGCGTCCACCTCCTCCCGGCTACGGGCCGGTGCGCCGCTGACCGCGTATTTCGAACCGCGATCGGACAACACCACGCCCAGCCGGGTCAGCCCGGTCACTGGGTCAGGCCCAGGCTGCTGGCGGTCCGCTGCACCGTCTGGATCCGGGCCGAATTGGGCGGGTGCGACCCCAGGAACCGGTCACCCGGATCGGGAATGCGCGAGAAGAAATGCGCCCCCACCAGCGGGTTGTAACCGGCCTTGTGGGTGATCACCGTACCCAGCTCATCGGCCTCCAACTCATACTCCTTGGAGTAGGTGAGTGCACCTACGCTGGCGCCGATCTGTGTGGCGGCGTCGATGGTCGAGGACCCGCCTCCTGCCAGTCCTGCCAGACCGCCGAGGATGATGGCACCGGCGACGGCGCTGGCATTCTGACGCGCCAGATGGCCGCGAATGTGATGCGCCGCCTCATGCCCCATGACAAAGGCAAGCTCGTCGGCATTGCGCGCGGTGGCAATCATGGACCGGGTAAAGATGATGAGCGGCCGGCCGTTCTTGTCCACCGTCTGATAGGCGTTGACCGGCGCCTTGGGGTTGGGGTCGATCTCGATCTTGAAATCGCAATTGGCCCCCTGGGTGCGCTGCTGGCATTCGCGCACCGCCACCGGGCGCACCCGTGCCGAGACGCTGGCAAAGGCCGATTGCGCCGCGCTTGCGCTCAACGGCGGGCTGTCCGGGACCGACGGCAGAGGTGCGACGGGTCCGGGATCGGACACCTCGCACGCAGACAACAAGCCAAGCGCAACCGTCAGAAACAGAAACCGCCGCATGGGAAACCTTTATCGTTTTTCGACATTCGGGTCAGAGTTTAGCCTGCGCGCTGGGCGGCTTCCAGCCCCTGCCGCGCGCGCGGGCTTGCATTGGCCGGACGCCGCCGCCACTGTGGCGATATGTTTACCATCGAACATGAATTCGACTCGACCGTGATCACGCTTGTCGACGAGGGAGAGACCCCCTTGCAGGAGGATGTGGTCATCAATTCCTTTGCCGAATGCGTGACGGTCGAGCAATTCGACCCACGCACTGAAACCATGCAAAAGATCACCCTTTCGCCCGAACAGCTGCGCGATTTGGCGGCGGCGCTGGATCTGCCCGAGGGGGTGTATCAGCTGCGCGAGGTGCCGGGTTGACCCTCAGCCCCCCAGATAGACAAATGTCTTGTCACGCGCGGTCTGGCCTCGCCTGAGGTCCAGCCGGCTGGGCGCAACACCCATGGCGCGCGCCAGCAGCTTGCGCACCGCCTCATTGGCCTTGCCGTCCTCGGGTGGGGCGGTGACGGATATCTTCAACCCGGTATCAGTTAGGGTCACGCTGTCGCGCGCGGCCTTTGGTGTGACACGCAGGGCAATCTCTTGCCCCGGCCGGGCCAGGTGCGACAGATCGGGAAGGGATTTGACCTTGGGCTTCGCCATGCCCCCGTTCTACAGGGTTCCACGCAAAAGCCCAGCATGGTGCTCAGTACCACTCTTCTCCGCGCGGCCCCAGGTAATAGGCCGAAGCGGCCTTTCGGGCCTCGCTGTCACGTTGTGCGGTGGGGGGCGGCAAGCTGCCGGGATATTGCGCCACAGGCTGCGGTTCAGTCGCGGCGCAAGCGCTCAGCGCCAGCAACGCCATAATCAGAAAAGCATGCGAGGTCATCGAGAACACTCCAAGGACGGACATAAACTAGCACGGTCTGCTTCCGCCCGCCCTGGCAAAAGCCACCCTTCACGCATGATTTACCCTTGAAACTCGACGCCCGGTCGCCGAGATAGCTGAGAGCGATTGATGTGAAAGGGATTTACATATGCCACCGCGCAACGATGCCGCCCTGGAGTTTCTGCAAACTCGCCGGTCGCGCCCAGCCAAGACCCTGACTGCTCCGGCGCCCAACCGTCAGGCTTTGCTGCCGATCCTGACCGCCGCCGCGCGCAGCCCTGATCATGGAAAACTGGAACCCTGGCGATTCATTGTTCTGGAACAGGGTGCGATGGCGCGGCTGGCCGATCTGGCCGAGGCGCGGGGGCGTGCGCTGGGCAAACCGGACGAGGATATCGCCAAGGGCCGGTCGCAATTCGATCAGGGCATTCTGGCAGTGGCTGTGATCGAGGTGCAGAAGGACAGCCCCAAGATCCCCGCGATCGAACAGACCTATTCGGCTGGCGCGGTCTGCCTGGCGTTGCTGAACGCGGCGCTGGCGGCAGGCTGGGGCGCCAACTGGCTGAGCGGCTGGCCCTCGCATGACCGCGCATTCTGTGCCGAGGGGCTGGGGCTTGAAGCCCATGAACGGGTGGCCGGCCTGATCCATATCGCCACCGAATCCAGCGCCCCGCCCGACCGGCCCCGACCGGATCTGGAGGCCATCACCACCTGGGTCTCGGCATGATCATCGTCAACGCTTTCCTCGCCGCGCTGGGCCAGATCGGCGATCCGCGCTTTCGCAAGGTGCTGGGCCTGGGGGTGGGCCTCACGCTGGCGCTGTTGGTGGCGGTCTATGCGCTTTTTCTGTGGCTCATCCAATGGCTGGTCGGTCCCGAGGTCACGTTACCGGTTCTAGGAGAGGTGACTTGGGTCGGCGGTCTGCTCAGCGTCTCATCGCTGATCTTCATGCTGGTGTTGTCGGTGTTCCTGATGGTGCCGGTGGCCTCGGCCATCACATCCATGTTCCTGGACGAAGTGGCGCAGGCGGTCGAGGACCGGCATTACCCGAACCTGCCCGCCGCGACCACGGTTCCGTTTGGCGAGGCGCTCAAGGACACGGTCAACTTTCTGGGCGTGCTGATCGCGGCCAACCTGGCGGCCTTTGTCCTCTATGCGATGTTCGCGCCCTTTGCGCTGTTCATCTTCTGGGGGCTGAACGGGTTCCTGCTGGGCCGGGAGTATTTCACCCTGGCCGCGATGCGCAGGGTCGGGCGGGCCGAGGCACGCCGACTGCGCTCGAAACACCTGATGACGATCTGGCTTGCCGGCGCCCTGATGGCGATCCCGCTGTCGGTGCCGCTGGTGAACCTGCTGATCCCGATCCTGGGTGCGGCCACTTTCACCCATATCTTTCACGCGGTGAATGGGACCCGCTGAACGCTGTGGAGGGGCACCGGGCTGCCCTGTTCTCACTCCAGCGGCGGCATCACCTTGAGCAGGTTGATGTCATCGACGCTGATCCACCCGGACAGGATGATGCCCCCGATGATCGCCCAGAGCACCACCGTAAGACCGGTGGTGATCCAGGCCTTGGTTTTCAGATGGTGATGCTCGGGGGCACCGGCATGGGTGCCGGGCACGATATCACCCAGATCGCCCTGTGTGCGCACGCGGATCGGCAACACGATCAGGAAGGTCATGAACCAGATGACCGAGAACAGCACCAATGCGGATGTGATCGACATGTTCGTCCCCTTTGGGTTTCACCCTGATATGGGTCAGACCTGCTCCAGTTCCACCAGACAGCCGTTGAAATCCTTTGGGTGCAGGAACAGCACCGGTTTGCCATGGGCGCCGATCTTGGGTTCGCCGGTGCCCAGCACGCGGGCGCCGGTGGATTTCAGGTGGTCGCGCGCGGCAATGATATCCTCGACCTCATAGCAGACGTGGTGAATGCCGCCCGAGGGGTTCTTGTCCAGAAAGCCCTGGATCGGGCTGTTCTCTCCCAGCGGATAGAGCAGTTCGATCTTGGTGTTGGGGAGTTCGATGAACACCACGGTCACGCCATGGTCGGGTTCGTCCTGCGGCGCGCCAACCTTGGCGCCCAGTGCGCTGCGATATTGCGCGGACGCGGCCTCGAGATCCGGTACGGCAATGGCGACATGGTTCAAACGGCCGATCATGATCATCCTCCAATGGTTCATCGGGTTGCGCGTCTTATGCGGTGTGCGGCCTGTCGGGGCAAGTGCGCCAAATCGCCCATTAACGTCCTGTTAGCCAGCGTGACCTAGCGTTGAGGCGTCTGCTGAAGGAGCCAGCCATGGATGATTCTGATCCCTTTGCCGCCCCGCACCGGCTGCCGACGGTTACCCGCCCGCTGCTGGGGCTGACCATTCTCGTGGTCGAGGACAGCCGCTTTGCCTGTGAGGCGATGCGCCTTTTGTGCCTGCGCAGCGGCGCTCGCATCAGGCGCGCGGATTGCCTGAAATCGGCACGCAGGCATTTGCAGATCTACCGCCCCTCGGTGATCATCGTCGATATGGGGCTGCCCGATGGCTCGGGCGCCGACCTGATCGAGGAGATGGCCCATACCGCGCCCCGGATCGTGGTGATCTTGGGCACCTCGGGCGACGATGGCGCCGAAGAAATGGCGCTGGAGGCCGGCGCCGACGGGTTCCTGGCCAAACCGGTAACCTCGCTTGCGACCTTCCAGGCCGAAATCCTGTCGCGACTGCCCGCAGACCGCCAGCCCACCGGCCCGCGTATCCTGCATGACGAGCATATCCGCCCCGACCCGATCGCCTATCAGGACGACATGGCCCATGTGGCCGATGTGCTGAGCGAAAGGTCCGACCCCCAGACGCTGGACTATATTGCGCAATTCCTGCTGGGATTGGCGCGCAGCGCCGAGGATCACGCGCTGGCCTCGGCCGCGCAGGCACTGGCCCGCACCCGCGCCAGTGGCGCCCCCGTTACCTCGGATACGGCGCGGATCGCGGGACTGGTGCAGGAGCGTCTGAATCACAGAAAGGCGATCTGAGATATGGCCGGAATGCTGCCGATCGCCATCGTGACCGCTGGCGTGCTGATCTATGCCCTGCGCTGGTACGAGACGCCCGGTCCGCGACGCAGGCGGGTCGAGGCGCGCTGATCCTTGCGCCATCCTGGCAGGGTGCCACGTAGTTGCGGCCGCAACCCGGCGGCACAGTCGGTGGAGGTCACCAGCTGCGTCGATACCGCCTCGGGGCCGTAAAACGTGTTTACCTTTCGTTCTCACCCACCTAGAGTGGACATCCCCGCAAAAGGGGCGTGACAATCGGGGGGGAAGACCGCAATATGTTGGACATGTCTCAATCAGCCTCTCAAGATCTGTCGGATTTCCTGGGTGACGACCGTTTTGCCACCGTGATGGCCGACCCGCCCTGGCGGTTCACCAACCGCACCGGCAAGGTTGCGCCCGAACACAAGCGACTGGCGCGCTATCCGACCATGACGCTGGAGGATATCTGCGCCCTGCCGGTGGCCGACTATCTCGAGGACAGGGCGCATTGCTATCTCTGGGTGCCCAACGCCCTGCTGCCCGAAGGGCTGCAGGTGCTCAGCGCCTGGGGGTTCGAGTACAAGTCCAACATCGTCTGGCACAAGGTGCGCAAGGATGGCGGCTCGGACGGGCGCGGCGTGGGTTTCTATTTCCGCAACGTGACCGAGCTGCTGCTGTTCGGCACCAAGGGCAAGAATGCCCGCACGCTGGCACCGGGCCGGCGGCAGGTCAACATGATGCAGACCCGCAAGCGCGAGCATTCGCGCAAGCCCGACGAGCAATACGAACTGATCGAGAGCTGCTCCTGGGGCCCCTATCTGGAGATGTTCGGGCGCGGCGTGCGCGATGGCTGGACCGTCTGGGGCAATCAGGCCGACGCCGATTACAAGCCCAGCTGGAAGACCTATTCCTACAATTCCGGCGTCGCGGCCGAGTAACATGGCCCGCAGTATCGACGATGCGGTGTTCGATCCGGGCGGCGCGGTCGAGGCGCAGCTGGGCTGGACTCTCGGCCCGCGCTATTCGGTGGCCAGCTATCGCAGTGCCGCCGCCGTGATCGCCCAGCGCGCGCCCGCCGAACTGGCCGCGATTCTGCGCATCCTCGACGCCTTCACCATAAGCCGCACCGAAATCCGCTCGCCCGGCGGCAACCGGATGTCGGCCACCACCCGCTTTGCCGATCTGGCGGCGGCCGAGGGGTTTCACCAAGAGGTCCGGATCGAGGCCGATCTGACCGTCCGCCTGCGCGAGGGCAAGGGCGAGAACGCGCCCGAGATCGACCGCATCCTGCGCGCCGATTACATCCACAACCATCTGGTCGATTTCTGGCGCGGCCGGGTGGCGTTCGACTACGAGTGGAACAGCAAGGACCAGACCTATGACCGCGATCTCTACGCCTTTCGCAGCTTCTTCGAGGCGGGCGTGATCGACGTGGGCGTCATCGTGACCCGGGCGCTGCCGCCCGAGTTCTTTCAGTCGCTGGGCTATTGCCTGGACAAGGACGGCAACGAGACCGCCAGCACCGTCGCGGCCAAGTTCGGCGCCAGCACCACCGGCACCCACAAGCTGCTCAGCCGCATCGCGGCAGGGCGCAGCGGCGGCTGTCCGGTGCTGGTCTTCGGGATACGCCCCGGCAACATCACACCGGACTGAACCACGCTCAGTCCTGCGGGATCACCCGCAGGCCCAGTTCCATCAGCTGGTCCGAGCTGGGCTCGGACGGCGCCTGCATCATCAGATCCTCGGCGCGCTGGTTCATCGGGAACATCATCACTTCGCGAATGTTGGCCTCGTCCGCCAGCAGCATCACGATGCGGTCGATCCCGGCGGCACAGCCCCCGTGCGGCGGCGCGCCGTAATGGAAGGCGTTGAAGAGCGCGCCAAAGCGGGCCTTGACCTCGTCGGCGCCATATCCGGCCAGTTCGAACGCCTTGAGCATGATCTCGGGCTTGTGGTTACGGATCGCACCCGACACCAGTTCATAGCCGTTGCAGGCGAGGTCGTACTGGAAACCACGCACTGCCATCGGGTCGCCATTGAGCGCCTCCATCCCACCTTGCGGCATCGAGAAGGGATTGTGTTCAAAGTCGATCTCGCCGGTTTCCTCGTCGCGCTCGTAGATCGGGAAGTCCACGATCCAGGCAAAGGCAAAGCGGTCGGTCTCGGTCAGACCCAGTTCGGCTCCGATCACGTCGCGCGCCTTGCCCGCGACCTTTTCGAACGACTTGGGCTTGCCGCCCAGGAAGAAGGCGGCGTCGCCCACGCCCAGACCCAGCTGCTGGCGGATCGCCTCGGTGCGCTCGGGCCCGATGTTCTTGGCGAGCGGTCCGGCGGCTTCCATCCCATCACCCTGATCGCGCCAGAAGATATAGCCCATGCCCGGCAGGCCCTCTTTCTGGGCAAAGGCGTTCATCCGGTCACAGAACTTGCGGCTGCCGCCGGTGGGGGCAGGAATGGCGCGGATCTCGGTGCCTTCCTGCTCCAAAAGCTTGGCGAAGATGGCAAAGCCCGAGCCGCGGAAATGCTCGGAACAGTCCTGCATCTTGATCGGGTTGCGCAGGTCGGGCTTGTCGGTGCCGTACCATTTGGCGGCATCGGCATAGGCGATCTGCGGCCAGTCCTGCGGCGCATCGACCTTGCGGCCACCGCCGAATTCCTCGAACACGCCCGCCAGCACCGGCGCGATCGTGTCGAACACATCCTGCTGGGTGACAAAGCTCATTTCCAGGTCGAGCTGGTAGAAATCGGTGGGCGAACGGTCGGCGCGCGGGTCCTCGTCGCGGAAACAGGGTGCGATCTGGAAATACTTGTCAAAGCCCGAGACCATGATCAGCTGCTTGAACTGCTGGGGCGCCTGCGGCAGCGCATAGAAGCGGCCCGGATGCAGGCGCGAGGGCACCAGGAAGTCGCGCGCACCCTCGGGGCTGGAGGCGGTGATGATCGGGGTCTGGTATTCACGGAACCCCTGCCCCCACATGCGGCGGCGCATCGAGGCCACCACGTCCGAGCGCAGGGTCATGTTGGCCTGCATCGCCTCGCGGCGCAGGTCGAGATAGCGATAGCGCAGGCGGGTTTCCTCGGGGTATTCCTGATCGCCGAACACCATCAGCGGCAGTTCCTCGGCGCGGCCCAGCACCTCAAGCTCGCGGACATAGACCTCGATCTCGCCGGTGGGCAGCTTGGGGTTGACCAGGTCCGCGTCGCGCGCCTTGACCGTGCCGTCGATGCGGATGCACCATTCCGAGCGGACCTTTTCCAGGGCCGCGAATGCGGCGCTGTCGCCGTCGCACAGCACCTGGGTCACGCCGTAATGGTCGCGCAGGTCGATGAACAGCACCCCGCCATGATCGCGCACCCGGTGGACCCAGCCGGACAGGCGAACGGTTTCGCCGACATTGGCGGCGGTCAGGGCGGCGCAGGTATGGCTGCGATAGGCGTGCATCGGTGATATCCCTTCGGGCGGAGAAAGCGTCGCGCCGATACAGCGCGATAGGCCGGGGAAGTCAAGGCCGCGCCGCGCGCATCCGAGGTTTGTGGCCAATTCACCCGGATTTCTTTGGGTTTGCGCAGGAGGGGGCGCTGCCCCCACCGCCTGACGGCGGCCCCCCGGAGTATTTTTGGCGAAATGAAGGGGGCTGTCACGTGTTCGAACAAAGGTGGGCGGGGATCAGCCCGCGCAGGGAGTTGCCGCAATACAGTGCGCTGGCATCGCACAGATCGGTCGGGGTCAGCGTGGCCTCGCGCACCTGACCGGTGGCAAGCAACTCCGCGCGCAGGATACCGGGCAGCAAGCCGTCGGCAAGCGGGGGTGTCAGCAGATCGTCCTGGATGGCGGCAAAGACAGTGGTGATTGTGCCCTCGCAAAGCTGTCCCGCCCGATTGAGGAACAGCCACTCGTCCATGCCAGCAGGCAGCATGGCGCGGGCACGGTCATACAGCGCGCGCCTTGTGGTCTTGTGGCGGAGCCAGGGATCATCTGCGTCGAGCCGTTCGGGATGGATCGCGACACGCCAGAGCGGCGCGGCCGCGGCAAGCGGGGCGGTTTCCAGCGCCAACACGCCCTTGGGATCGAGGGTCAGGCGGCAGCGGAGCGGCGCCGGGCCGCAGATCTGGTCCAGCAGGTGCTGCGCCTTGGTCTGATCAAACCGCATCCTGAGGGCGGCGGCGGACCGGGCCATGCGCGCCAGATGCAGCGCGGCACGGCGCGGCCCCTCGTCCGGGTGCCAGCCCAGCGTCTCGATCAGGCGAAAGCCGGGATCATCTGGCGGGCAAAGCGGGCCTTCCATAGCGCCTCCTCGTATTCCGAGCGGGCGGTGCTGTCCCAGACCACGCCGCCGCCGACATTGAGCGTGGCGCGCGCGCCATCGACCAGCAACGTGCGGATCGCCACGTTGAATTCGCAGGCGCCATCGGGCGCCGCCCAGCCGATGGTGCCGCAATAGATGTCGCGCGGCCAGGGTTCAAGGCGCGCCAAGGTTTCCATCGCGCGGATCTTGGGCGCGCCGGTGATCGAGCCGCAGGGAAACAGCGCCCGCAGGATATCCGAAAGGGTGACATCCGCCCGCAGACGCGCTGCGACGCGCGACACCATCTGATGCACCGTGGCATAGGTCTCGATCTGGAAAAGTTCGGGCACATGAACCGAACCGGGCAGTGCCACCCGGCTGATATCGTTGCGCAACAGATCGACGATCATTAGGTTCTCGGCGCGGTTCTTGGCATCGCGCGCCAGCCAGGCGCGGCGGCGGGCATCCTCGACCGGATCGTCGCTGCGCGGCTGGGTGCCCTTCATAGGGCGGGTCTCGATCCAGCCTTCGGGGTCGGTGCGAAAGAACAGCTCGGGTGAGCGACAGAGGATATCGGGCAGCCCGTCCTGCGTCACCAGCACGCCATGTCCGACCGGTTGGCGCGCAGCAAGCGCGGCATAAAGCGCAGGCGCGGCGCCATGAAGACGCAGATCGACCGGAAAGGTCAGGTTGGCCTGATAGAACTCTCCCGCGCCGATGGCGCGGTGCACATGGTCAAAGGCCGCACCATAGCGCGCGCTGTCCCAGCGGGGGGCGAAATCGTCGATCCCGCCGCCGGGGGTCGGCAGCGGCAGCACCTTTGGCCCGTCATAGACGCCGAAACACAGAAGCGGCAGCCGCCGCCCTTCGGGCATCAGCCGGGTCAGGCGCGGTTCCAGCGCATAGCCCAGCTCGTAACTGGCATAGCCCGCCAGCCAAGCGCCATCCGCCCGCGCCACATCCAGATCGGCCAGCGCCGCGGGCACCTGCGCGGCGGTATCGGCCCGGATCACCCTTACCGGGCGGTCGAAGCCGGTTCCGGCCCCGGCAGGCCCCTGATCGAAACGAAGCTGCATCTGGGTCCGCTCCCCCTGCCAATTGGCGTGCCGCTGGGGTATAGAGATTTCGTGTACGGGCGAAAGAGCAGAAAGCGGCAAATTCACGCCGCTTTCCGATCCCTCTTGCACCTTTCCCCGAGGCGCCTATAACGCACGACAATTTGGGCGCTGGGCGGGCGCTCGTGACTCGCAAAAAATCAAAGGGGCCAGCCATGCCGAAGAGAACCGACATCCAGTCGATCATGATCATTGGAGCCGGGCCGATTGTCATCGGGCAGGCCTGTGAATTCGACTATTCCGGCGCGCAGGCCTGCAAGGCGCTACGCGAAGAGGGGTATCGGGTGATCCTGGTGAACTCGAACCCGGCGACGATCATGACCGATCCGGGCCTGGCCGATGCCACCTATATCGAACCAATCACGCCCGAGGTGGTCGCCAAGATCATCGAGAAAGAGCGCCCCGACGCGCTGTTGCCCACCATGGGCGGGCAGACCGGTCTCAACACCTCGCTGGCGCTCGAAGAAATGGGCGTGCTGGAGAAGTTCGGGGTCGAGATGATCGGCGCCAAGCGCCATGCCATCGAAATGGCCGAAGATCGCAAGCTGTTCCGCGAGGCGATGGACCGGATCGGACTGGAAAACCCCAAGGCGACCATCGTGTCGGCCCCCAAGAACGACAAGGGCAAGTATGACATCCGCGCGGGCCTGGCCCAAGCGATGGACGCGCTCGAGGAAATCGGCCTGCCCGCGATCATTCGCCCCGCCTTCACTCTGGGCGGCACCGGCGGCGGCGTGGCCTATAACCGTGACGATTACGAGCATTTCTGCCGCTCCGGCCTCGAAGCCTCGCCTGTGGCGCAGATCCTGATCGACGAGAGCCTGTTGGGCTGGAAGGAATACGAGATGGAGGTTGTCCGCGACAAGGCGGACAACGCGATCATCGTCTGTTCCATCGAAAACGTCGATCCGATGGGCGTCCACACCGGCGACTCGATCACCGTGGCCCCCGCCCTGACGCTGACCGACAAGGAATACCAGATCATGCGCAACGGCTCGATCGCCGTACTGCGCGAGATCGGGGTGGAAACCGGCGGCTCGAACGTGCAATGGGCGGTGAACCCGGATGACGGCCGCATGGTGGTGATCGAGATGAACCCGCGGGTATCGCGCTCGTCCGCACTGGCCTCCAAGGCGACCGGTTTCCCGATTGCCAAGATCGCGGCCAAGCTGGCGGTGGGCTATACGCTCGACGAACTGGACAATGACATCACCAAGGTGACACCGGCCAGCTTTGAGCCGACCATCGACTATGTCGTCACCAAGATCCCGAAATTCGCCTTCGAGAAATTCCCTGGATCGGAACCCTATCTGACCACCGCGATGAAATCGGTGGGCGAGGCGATGTCGATCGGCCGCACCATCCACGAATCGATGCAAAAGGCTCTGGCCTCGATGGAATCGGGCCTGACCGGCTTTGACGAGGTCACCATTCCCGGCCTCTCCGTCGGCCTCTGGGATGCGGTCGAAGGCGCAGACGACAAGGCGCATGTGATCAAGGCGATCAGCCGCCAGACCCCCGACCGGCTGCGCACCATCGCCCAGGCGATGCGGCACGGGCTGTCGGATGACGAGATCTTTGGCGTCACCAAATTCGACCCCTGGTTCCTCGCCCGGATCCGCGAGATCGTCGAAGAGGAACGCGCCCTGCGCAAGACCGGCCTGCCCACCAACGAGGAAGGCCTGCGCGCGCTCAAGATGCTGGGCTTCACCGATGCGCGCCTCGGCCAGCTGACCGGCCGCGACGAGGACAACGTACGCCGCGCCCGCCACAACCTGGGCGTTACCGCCGTGTTCAAGCGGATCGACACCTGCGCCGCCGAATTCGAGGCGCAGACCCCCTATATGTACTCGACCTACGAAGCCCCGATGATGGGCGAGGTGGAATGCGAGGCGCGCCCCAGTGACCGCAAAAAGGTGGTCATCCTGGGCGGCGGTCCCAACCGGATCGGCCAGGGGATCGAGTTCGACTATTGCTGCTGCCACGCCTGTTTCGCGCTGACCGATGCGGGCTATGAAACCATCATGGTCAACTGCAACCCGGAAACCGTGTCGACCGACTATGACACCTCGGACCGGCTCTATTTCGAACCGCTGACCTTTGAACA
The DNA here is from genome assembly GCF_059612725.1 of Ruegeria sp. YKSF070. Taxonomy (NCBI): domain Bacteria; kingdom Pseudomonadati; phylum Pseudomonadota; class Alphaproteobacteria; order Rhodobacterales; family Roseobacteraceae; genus Ruegeria; species Ruegeria sp. YKSF070. Next base: position 28,817 of record NZ_JBXWRD010000028.1, read on the forward strand.
TGTGATGGAAATCCTGCGGGTCGAGCAACAGAACGGCACCCTGCACGGCGTCATCGTGCAGTTCGGCGGCCAGACCCCGCTGAAACTGGCCAATGCGCTGGAACAGGCCGGCATCCCGATCCTGGGCACCACGCCCGACGCCATCGACCTGGCCGAGGACCGCGAGCGCTTCCAGGATCTGGTCAACCGGCAGGGCCTGAAACAGCCCAAGAACGGCATTGCCTCGACAGATGCCCAGGCACTGGCCATCGCCGAGGATATCGGCTTCCCGCTGGTGATCCGCCCCTCTTACGTGCTGGGGGGCCGCGCCATGGAAATCGTGCGCGACATGGACCAACTGCGCCGCTACATCGCCGAGGCGGTGGTGGTGTCGGGCGACAGCCCGGTGCTGCTCGACAGTTACCTGTCCGGCGCGGTGGAACTGGACGTCGACGCGCTTTGCGATGGTGAGGCGGTGCATGTGGCCGGCATCATGCAGCATATCGAAGAGGCGGGCGTGCACTCCGGCGACAGCGCCTGTTCGCTGCCACCCTATTCGCTCTCGCCCGAGATCATCGAGCAGATCAAGGACCAGACCAACAAACTGGCCCGTGCCCTGAACGTGGTCGGCCTGATGAACGTGCAATTCGCGATCAAGGACGACGAGATCTACCTGATCGAGGTCAACCCTCGCGCCAGCCGCACCGTGCCCTTCGTGGCCAAGGCCACGGACTCTGCCATCGCTTCCATCGCCGCGCGGGTGATGGCGGGCGAAAAGCTCAGCGCCTTCCCGATGCGCCCCCCCTACAAAGAGGGTGACGATACCAAGATCGCCGACCAGATGACGCTGGCCGACCCCAACATGCCCTGGTTCTCGGTCAAGGAAGCGGTGCTGCCCTTCGCCCGCTTCCCCGGCGTCGACACTATCCTTGGCCCCGAAATGCGCTCCACCGGCGAGGTGATGGGTTGGGACCGCTCCTTTGCGCGCGCCTTCCTCAAGGCGCAGATGGGCGCGGGCATGGTGCTGCCCAGCGAGGGCCGCGCCTTCATCTCGATCCGGGATGCCGACAAGGGCGCCGCCATGCTCGAGGCCGCGCAGGTGCTGGTGGAACAGGGCTTTACCCTGGTCGCGACCCGCGGCACCCAAAGCTGGCTCGCCGGTCACGGCGTGCCCTGCGAAGTGGTGAACAAGGTCTATGAGGGCCGCCCCGATGTGGTCGACATGCTGAAGGACGGGCAGGTGCATCTGGTGATGAACACCACCGAAGGCGCCCAGGCGGTGAGCGACAGCAAAGCGATCCGCTCGATCGCGCTCTATGACAAGATCCCCTATTTCACCACCGCCGCCGGCAGCAACGCCGCCGCGCTGGCGATCAAGGCGCAGGCCGAAGGGGATATCGAGGTGCGCAGCCTTCAGGGCTGACACCCCAAAACCAGGAGAAACCAGCGAAAACCCGGTCTCTCCTGCTTCTTTCTGGTTGCAAATACTCCCAGGGGGTCCGGGGGACGGCGTCCCCCGGCCTTTCTCTGTCAGACGCAACTTTCGTCTTTCAGGCTTTCGCCGGGGCCAGACACCACGCATGATCGCGCAACCGATCCCTGCGAGGCACCCCAATGAACATCTACACCACCTTCGGCACCAACGACTTGACCCGCGCGGTCCGGTTCTATGACGCGGTCTTTGCGGTGCTGGATCAGCCCCGCCTGCCCGATTGGCCCGAGGGCTGGGCCGGCTGGGGCCAGGACTACGACAGCGGCACCGGCTTTTGGGTCTGCGCGCCGTTCGATGGCTCGCCCGCCAGCACCGGCAATGGCACCATGGTGGGTTTTCCGGCCAAGAATGCCGCGCAGGTGCGCGCCTTTCACGCCGCCGGACTTGCCCATGGCGGCACCGATGCGGGCGCGCCGGGCACCCGGCCCTATTACGGGCCGGATTTCTACGTCGCCTATCTGCGCGACCCGGATGGCAACAAGATCTCCTGCTTTTACTACCACTACGACGCGGCAGAGGACGCGGGCGCCTGACGCCCGCGCCCGAACCGCTCAGCCCTCGGCCCGCGCCTCGCGGGCAAAGAACAGGTCATAGAACACCGGCGCCGCGATCAGGGTCAGCACGGTGGCAAAGGCCAGCCCGCCCATGATCGTCACCGCCATCGAGACAAAGAACGCATCCCACAAGAGCGGCGCCATGCCCAGAATGGTGGTGATAGCGGCCAGCATGACGGGCCGGATCCGCGACACCGAGGCCTCGACAATGGCTTCCCGCAGCGGTTTGCCTTCGGCCCGGACCAGGTCGATCTCCTCGACCAGCACGATGCCGTTCTTGATCAGCATCCCCGACAGGCTGAGCAGACCCAGAAGCGCGGTAAAGGTGAACGGCAGCCCGGTGCCAAGAAGGCCGATCACCACCCCGTTCACCGACATCGGCACCAAGAGCCAGATGATCACCGGCTGCCGGATCGCGTTGAACAAGAGGATCGAGATCAGCACCATGATCAACAGGCTCAGCGGCAATTGCTGGCCCAGGCTTTCCTGCGCCTTGGCGGAATCCTCGAACTCGCCGCCCCATTCCATCCGGTAGCCCGGAGGCAGCGGGATTGCCTCGATGACCGGGCGCACCTCGGCATGCACCTGTGCCGCGGTCAGGTCGGCGGGAATGTCGGCGCCCACGGTCACCGTCAACAGCCGGTCGCGGCGATGCACCAGCGTGTTGACCGCCTCATACCCGAACCCGTCCACCATCTGTTCGACCGGCACGAATTTCTCGGAGAGCGGCGAATAGACCACCTGATCGACGATGGAGTAAGGCCCATCGGCGGGACGGCGGACAATGATCGGGATCAGCCGGTCGCGTTCGCGCAGCACCCCGCTGGTGATGCCATCGGTGGAAAACCGCAGCATGTCGGCGATATCGTCGCGGCTGACGCCCGCGATCTGCGCCCGCTCGGTGGCATAGATGGGCCGCAGCGCCAATTCCTGCTCGTGCCAGTTCGACCGCACGCCGGTGATATTGTCCGAGGCCGCGCGCATCTCATCCATCGCCGTATCGGCCAACTGCCGCAGCACCGCCGGATCGGGCCCCGAGAACCGCACCTGGATCGGGTCGCCGCCACCGGGGCCAAAGACCAGCCGCCTTGTGCGGAACTCGCCCTCGGGGAAGGCCGCGGTGCCAAACGCCTCCAGATCGGCCTGAAGCGCGGGGATGTCCTCGATGCTTTCGGTCCGCACGATCATATGCCCATAAGAGGGGTTCGGCTTTTCCGCCGAATAGGTCAGCATGAACCGCGTCGCGCCTTGCCCGGCAAATGTGGTGTAAGCCAGAACGTCCGAACGCTTGTTCAGCCAGGCTTCGACCTCGGCCAGATCATCGGCGGTGGTCTCGATGGGCGTACCCTGCGGCAGCTTGTAGTGTACAAAGAACAGCGGCGTGTTCGAATTGGGAAAGAACTGCTGCTTCATCAGGCCAAAACCCGCGAAACAGGCCGCCGTCACCGCGACCAGCCCCAGCACCACCAGCCAGCGCAACCGCAACGCGGCCCGCAAAGTGGCGGCATAGGCGCGAAACAGCGGCCCGCCATAGGCATCGGCGGCATCCGCATGGCCCTGCTTGAAGAAGTAATGCCCCAAAAGCGGCGTCACCGTCAGCGCCAACACCCAGCTGAGCAGCAGCGAAATGCCGATCACGGCAAAGAGCGAGAACAGGAACTCGCCCGTCGCATCAGGGCTGAGGCCGATCCCGGCAAAGGCCATGATCCCGATCACGGTGGCCCCCAACAGCGGGATCTGCGTCTTGCCTGCCGCCTCGTCGGCGGCCTCGCGCGAGGGCTTGCCGCGCAGCATGGCGATCTGCATGCCCTCGGCCACCACGATGGCATTGTCCACCAGCATCCCCATGGCGATGATCAGCGCACCCAGCGAGATACGCTCCATCTCGATGGAAAACAGCGCCATGAAGAGAAGCGTGCCCACCACGGTCAAGAGCAGGGTCGCCCCCACCACAACCGCCGCGCGCCAGCCCATGAACAGCGCCAGCACCGCCACCACGATGGCCACCGACATGGCCAGGTTGACGAGGAAAGCATTGCTCGCCTCCTCGACCACCACATGCTGCTGATAGATCGGCTCCAGCGTCACACCGGCCGGGATATCGCCGTCCAGTTCCGCCAGACGGGCATCCACCCGTTGGCCCACCTCGACAATGTTCTCGGTCGCCAGCCCCGCGATGCCCAGCGTGAACGCCTCATCCCCGTTATGGCGGATGATCAGGTCCGGGTCGGCCTGACGCCCCCGATGCACCTGCGCCATGTCGAACAGGTTGATCACCTTACCCTGCGTGCCGACCGACAGGCCCGCGATGGCATCGACACTGTCCGAGCCTTCGGGCCGCAGGATCGCGGTCTTGCCGTCAATGTTGCGCAACGTGCCCGCGTCGCGCACGGAATCGGCGGTGGCAATGGCATTGGCAATCGCCTGTACCGGTACGTTCTGGTTGACCGACAGCGCCAGATCGGGTTCGACGAAAATCGCCTCGTCGGGCAGCCCGGCCACCTCGACCCCTGCCACACCGGGCACCGCCAGTAGTTCGCGTCGCAGCCAGGTGGCCAGTTCGTGCTGTTCGGCGTCGGTGTATCCGGGCGCGGTCACCGCATAGAACAGGCCATAGACATCGCCGAAACTGTCATCGACAAAAGGCGCGCTGACCCCGTCAGGCAGGGCGCGCGCGGCATCGCTGACACGGGCGCGCAGCTTGGTCCAGATCGCGGGCAGCTCGCTGCCGTCATAGGTGGACTTGATCTCGACCTCTATCAGCGACTGGCCCGGCTGGTTGACCGAGGTGATGATATCCACCTCGTCCATCTTCTGGATTGCCGATTCCAGCGGCTCGGAGACCTCCAGCGCCACCTGTTCGGCGGTAGCACCGGGGTACTGCGTGGCGATGACCGCCTGTTTGATGGTAAAGGCCGGGTCTTCCAGCCGGCCCAGCGTGGCAAAGCCCCAGATGCCGCCAACCAGCGAAATCAGGATGATGAGCCAGGTGTAAAGCGGCTTTTCAATCGACAGGCGCGCGATGTTCATGACCCGGCCCTTCAGTTGCCAAAGCCGGTGAACCGGCGCACCGCTTGCCCGTCGTTCAGGCTGGCACCGCCGACACTGACGATCTCCTCGCCCTGGGCCAGCCCCGACAGCACCCGCACAAACCCATCCGGCAGCGGCGCGATCTCGACCGCCTGCCGCCGCACCGTGCCCGCATCGGCGCCTGCGGGCTCAAAGATCATCACGCCAGGACCGCCGCCCGCATCGGCGATGATCGCCGAGGGCGGCACCGCGATGCCCGGCTCGCCATCCCGCACCCGCACATTTACCGTCACCGACGAGCCAGGAAACACGTTCAGACCGGGCGGTGGGGTAAAGCCGAAATTGATGCGGAAGGTCTGGCCGACGCTCGATGTCTCGGCATCGAACTCGCGGATCTGCAACGGAAACTCCCGGTCCGAGGCCGGAAACTTCGCGGTGATGGTCACATCCTCGGGCTCGCCCGCACGCTGGAACAGGATCTCGGGCACGTCCACCTCGATCCGCAGTTCCGACATGTCATGGATCCGCGCCACCGGCGTTCCCGCCGCCACCGTGGTAAAGGCCGCCACGTTGCGGCGCGAGATCAGCGCGTCAAACGGCGCCGTCAGCGTCGCATGTTCCAGCGCATATTCCGCATCGCGCAGCGCGATGGCCGCCAGTTGCGCATTGGTTTCCGCATCGTCCAGCGACACCTGGCTGACCGTGGTTCCCTTCAACCGGCTCAGCCGCGCCACCGTCCGGTCGGCCTGCTCCTTTTGCAGCCGGGCGCGATCCAGTTGCAACTCGAACGGCTCCAGATCCAGCCGCGCGATCAGGCTGCCCTTGGGCAGCAACACGCCTTCGTTCACCGGAAATTCCACGATCTGCCCCGCCACCTGAAAGGCCAGTTCGACCGTGCGCCGCGCCGCCACCTGGCCAAAGAACTGGCGTGAAAAACCGGGCGCGGCCTCGCTTACCAGCATCAGCTTGACCGGCTTGGCGGGCGCATCCGCCGCCAAGGGGGCCGCGGCAAGGCTCAGCACGGTGCCCAGCGCAAAAAGAAATCTCATGTCTTGAACCCTTCGGATAGTCCGGTTTCCAGGATGGTCAGGCGGATCTTGCGCGCCAGCCGCGCAAATTCCTCGGTCTCGCAGGCATCCAGCCCCGACACCTCGTGAAACAGCGCACCGGCATCGGCGACAAACTCGGCGCGCAGCGCCCGGCCCTCGGGCGTCAGTTCCAACAGCCAGGCGCGGCGGTCATCGGGGTCGCGGCTGCGGGTCAGATAGCCCGCGCGCTCCAGCGAATCCGCCGTGGCGGTGATGGTCGAGGGCAGTGCCAGCATCTCGCGCGCCAGTACCCCCATGCGCATCGGCGTCCCGAGCTTGATCAGCATATGCGCCTCGGGACGGCTGAGACCGGTCTCGGCCACCTCGGCGGCAATCACCTCTTCCAGCTTCCAGTACAGCGCATAGACCCCCATCATCGCCTCGATCTCGGGCGGAAAGGTCTTTGGCGGCAAAGAATCGCGGTCGGTCATCGGGCAACCCCCTGTTTCGCTCCGCGATATACTTCAAAATATGAACCATTCAAGATGTGAAGGTTGATTTCACTCGATTGTCCGCTTTCCCTCGGGTCATCCACTCTTGATCGGTCGCGCTATCGCCTGCATTTTGAGCAAATCCCAGATTTCAAGGAATCCGCCATGTTCAGACCCGCCATCACCGGCACCGGAGTCTTTACGCCGCCAAACGTCATCACCAATGCCGAACTGGTCACGGCCTTCAACGCCTATGCCGACCGGATGAATGCCGAGAATGCCCCAGCCATCGCCGCCGGCGAGATGGAACCGATGCAGCATTCATCGGAAGAGTTCATCGTCAAGGCCAGCGGCATCGAGAACCGCTATGTGATGGACAAGACCGGCGTTCTGGATCCGGCGGTGATGCATCCCCTGCTGCGTCAGCGCGACGATGACGAGCCGGGCATCATGACCGAAATGGCAGTGGATGCGGCGAAAAAGGCGCTGGCGCAGGCGGGCAAGACGGCTGCCGATGTCGACGCGGTGATCTGCGCCGCCTCGAACCTGGAACGCGCCTATCCGGCGGTCGCGATCGAGATCCAGCAGGCGCTGGGGATCGAAGGGTTCGCCTTCGACATGAACGTGGCCTGTTCCTCGGCCACTTTCGGCATTCAGGCCGCCGCCGACATGATCCGCTCGGGCTCGATCCGCTCGGCGCTGGTGGTCAACCCCGAGATCTGCTCGGCCCACCTGGAATGGCGCGACCGCGATTGCCACTTTATCTTTGGCGATGTGGCCACCGCCACCCTGATCGAACGCATCGAGGACGCCAAGGGCCCGCATTTCGAGATCCTCTCGACCCGCTGCGCCACCCAGTTTTCCAACAACATCCGCAACAACAACGGGTTCCTGCGCCGCTCGCGCCCGGACGGGATGAAAGACCGCCGCGACATGCAGTTCATGCAGAACGGCCGCAAGGTGTTCAAGGAAGTGCTGCCGATGGTCAGCCAGCATATCGCCGATCACATGGCCGCCGAGGGCGTGGCCAATACCGATCTGAAACGGCTGTGGCTGCATCAGGCCAACAAGACGATGAACGATTTCATCGGCAAAAAGGTGCTGGGCCGCGAGCCGGAGCCGGGCGAACAGCCCAACATCCTGCAGGACTATGCCAACACCTCATCCGCCGGGTCGATCATCGCCTTTTCACAGAACTCCGACGATCTGGCCGAAGGCGATCTGGGCCTGATCTGCTCCTTCGGCGCGGGGTACTCCGTGGGCTCGGTCATCCTACGGCGCCATATGTCCTGAATTGAGCCCGCTATCTGGGCGGCTAGCTGCAAAAATTACGGGACCTCGGCGCCGACCGACCGTGGTTGTGCGACTTGTATAGCCTGGCAACCGAAAGCGTGCGCCTCGGTTGTGTGGTTCAATACCCTGTTCTATGGTTTGATCCATACAACTCAAGGAATGGACGATGTTGCAGGTCGACGAAGAAATTACCGATATCAAACGACTTCGCGAGCTTCTTCCCGAGTTCAAAGGCTCCAACTCAGCTCTGAAGGTGACCGACCATATTAATCCCGTCGCAAAGAGATTTATAGCTTTATCGCCTTTTGTGGTCGTCGCGACCAAAGCTTCCCAGGGATTGATCGACGTCTCTCCAAAGGGGGATCCGGCGGGTTTCGTAGAAGTGTTCGACGAAAAAACGCTGATTATTCCCGACCGGCTTGGCAACCATCGCGTAGATGGGTTTGCGAATGTTTTGACCGACCCGAATGTTGGTCTCATCTTTGTCGTGCCAGGACATGGCGACACTCTGCGTGTGGCCGGCAAAGCCCGTATCGTGAAAGATCAGAAGATCAGCGACCGCCTATCCGTCAATGACAAACCCCCGACGCTTGCCATGGTCGTGGATGTGGAAGAAGTCTTCATGCATTGTTCCAAGTCATTTATCCGCTCGCGCCTTTGGCATCCAGATCATTGGCCAGCACGCGGAACCGCGCCCACGCTTGCGGAATGGGTGGTCGGAACTATCGATAGGGAACAAACGGTCGAAGACGTTCAGGCCATTCATACGAACGACGAAAACACTCGGCTTTATTGAACAATTTTTCGATCGCTTGACCCTGCTTGGCCTCGAGGCAGGCCCTGTCGCTCTCTTCAACTCTGGCCTAGAAACAATGGATCATAGACAATCAAGGCATTGACCGCGGGACCGGGCCAACCGATGACGCGGCCAGCGCGCCATCATGCTCTGTACTGCGCGCCTGAATGCATCCGGTCTCAGTTAGTGCTTTCCTCTTCCAGATGCAGTTTCATGTCGATCAGCACCTGCTGCAACTGCACCGTTTCCTTCAACAGCCGTTTGGCCTCGTTTACGGTGATGATCCCATCCTCGATCGCGGTCTGGTATTCGGTCATCAGCATCGCAAATCTCTGGCTCAGCGCGATCACGTCGGCATTGACGCCACCGCTGCGCGTCTCGCTGTCGCTGTTGCGCCCGTCATAGCTGAGCGTGATGTTCTTGAGTTCCGCCAGCGCAGAGGTGACATGCGGATAGCTGGACGCGCCCTCAAGCCGCGCGACCGCATCCACCGGGATGAACCGGTCGGCATGCTCAGCATTATCCGAATAATACCGGCCTAAAGTCGCCTTGGACTTTCCAGTCAGCGCGCAGGCCGCCTCGATGCCCACATCCTTGACCAAAGCCTCGGTATGTTTTTTCAGATATGCCCCAATGTCGGCCATATTCACCCTTTCCTGAACCGCTTTTTCCGCCCCATTGTTTTTGTCGGGGAAACGGATCGAGTTTTTCCCATGAATCCGTTCTAAGTCAAATGTCATACCTTGGCTATCCCTCAGGTTTTCAGGGATTTGAACGAGTTGCCGGTAATAGGTCTGCCGGTTTTACCAGGTTTCGGAGAGTATTATTCGCGATCTCCGACCACGCTGCCACAACCGTGGCAAGGGGCACCGCAACCGGAACGATCCACGTCCATCCCCAGAGGTTCGCCTCGGACAGATCGGACCGGGGGCGGTGCAACCAAAGTCCCGCAACGACGTAAATGACCGCTCGGGCCTGCTTGCCGCGCCATCGCCAAGTGATTAGACCGGCCTCATGGCCAAGCTCTATTTCAACTACTCCACCATGAATGCCGGCAAGTCGACCGTGCTGTTGCAGGCGTCGCACAACTACCGCGAACGGGGCATGCAGACCTATCTGCTGACCGCTGCCATCGACGGGCGCGCAGGCGCCGGGCGGATCGCCAGCCGGATCGGTATCGCGGCAGAGGCCGATGTCTTTACCCCCCGGGACGATGTGTTCGCAATGATCCGCGACAGGCTTGCCGATGGACCGGTGGCCTGCGTCTTTGTCGACGAGGCGCAATTCCTCAGCCCCGAACAAGTGTGGCAACTGGCGCGTGCGGTGGACGATCTGGACGTGCCGGTGCTGGCCTATGGTTTACGGGTCGATTTCCAGGGCAAGTTGTTTCCGGGCTCAGCCGCGCTGCTGGCGCTGGCCGACGAGATGCGCGAGGTGCGCACGATCTGCAAATGCGGCCGCAAGGCGACAATGGTGATCCGCCAGGACGCTTCGGGCCGGGCGATCACCGAAGGCGCGCAAGTGCAGATCGGCGGCAACGAGACCTATATCTCGCTCTGCCGAAAGCATTGGCGCGAGGCAACCGGAGACTCCGGCCACACCACCCTTTGATCAGGACAGGGGGCGCGTCTGTCGCAACCGCAGCGCGGCCGCAGGCCGCGCTGCCGGGCCCAACCAGAGGCGGCCCGTCCGCGAGGACGTATCAACGGCGGGCGGGACGGACCCGTTCCTCGAAATTTCAGCCCACTGGGTTGGGCAGATCGCGCCCAGCGGCAAAGGCTGCCACATTGTCCAGCGCCATATGCCCCATGCTGCTGCGCACCTCTTCCGTGGCGGTGCCCAGATGCGGCAATAGCGTCACCTGCTCCATCGCGCACAGCGCCTCGGGCACCTGCGGCTCGAACTCGTAGACGTCGAGCCCTGCCCCCGCAATCTGGCCCATCGAGAGCGCGGCAATCAGCGCCGCCTCGTTCACCACCTCGCCCCGGGCGATGTTGACCAGAATGCCCGAGGTCTTCATCGCGGCCAGCACATCGGCGTCGATCAGGTGCCGTGTCTCGGCCCCGCCGGGCACCGCCACCACCAGGAAATCGACCGCCCCGGCCAGCGCCGCGAGGCTGTCCAACCGCGTTGCCGGGAAATCCACGTTCTTGTCGCTGCGCGCCACATAGGACACCTGCATGCCGAACCCGAAATGGCAGCGCCGGGCGATGGCCTGGCCGATTCGGCCCAGACCGACGATACCCACATGTTTGCCGGTCACGTGATGGCCCAGCATCTGGGTCGGGTGCCAACCCTCCCAGCGCCCCGAGCGGACCAGCCGCTCGCCCTCGCCCGCGCGGCGCGCGGTCGTCAGCAGCAGCGTCATCGCGATATCCGCCGTGGCATCAGTCACCGCGCCGGGGGTGTTGGTCACCGCCACCCCTGCGCCCCGCGCCGCCGCCACGTCGATGTGATTGTAGCCCACGCCGAAATTGGCAAGCAGTCTGCATCGAGGTTCGGGTACCTGGGCAAAGACGCTTGCGCTGAACATGTCGCCCAGAGTGGGCATCACCACGTCGAACTCGCGCAGGGCGCGCAGCATCTCCCCCTCGGTCATCGGTGCGGTACTGTCCCGGATCTCGGTGTCGAACTCGGCACGCGCGCGCGTCTCGACCGCTGCCGTCATGGGCCGGGCAACAAGCAGGCGGGTCAATGCATCCTCCCGCCCAGCGGCACCTTGCCATCGGGGCCAATCAACACGATCTCGCCGTTATCGTCAGGCAGGCCCAGCACCAGAACCTCGGACATGAACTTGCCGATCTGGCGCGGGGGGAAGTTCACCACCGCCATCACCTGTTTGCCTACCAGTGTCGCCGGGTCGTAATGCGCGGTGATCTGGGCCGAGGTTTTGCGCTCGCCGATTTCGGGGCCAAAGTCGATCCACATCTTGATGGCGGGCTTGCGGGCCTCGGGGAAGGGTTCGGCGCGGATCACCTCGCCCACGCGGATCTCGACCTTGAGGAAGTCGTCAAAGGAAATCTCAACCACGCGACAGCTCCCTGGATCGGTTGGTTGCAGCGGCAACGGCGCGGTTGAGCAGGCCGGGAAAGCCGGTCTCGGGTTCCATCAGCACCTCAAGCGCCGCCTGGGTGGTGCCATTGGGCGAGGTCACGTTGACGCGCAGCTGGGCGGGGTCCTCGGCTGCCGCCTCGGCCAGGGCGCCCGCGCCTGCGACGGTGGCCTTGGCCAGTTGCATCGCCAGATCGGCGGGCAGGCCCTGGGCGGTGCCAGCGGCGGCCAGCGTTTCGATCAGGTGGAACACATAGGCCGGGCCCGAGCCGCTGACGCCCGTGACCGCATCCATCTGCTCCTCGCGCTCCAGCCGCACGGTCTGGCCCACCGCCTTGAGCAGCGCCTCGGCCAGGTCGAGATCGGCGGCAGAGGCGCGGGCGTTGCCGATCAGCGCGGTGATGCCGCGCCCGATGGCGGCGGGCGTGTTGGGCATGGCGCGCACGATGGGCGTGTCGCACCCGAGGATATCTTCGTAGGTGGCGATCGAGGTTCCGGCAGCGACCGAGACAAAGAGGGTCGTGCCATTGCCCAAAGCCTGCATCCGTGGCAGCGCATCGCCCATCATCTGCGGTTTGACCGCGATCAGGACAATGGCCGGATCACCGGGCAGCTCGGCGTTCACATGCACGCCCTGCGCCTTGACCCAATCCGACGGATAGGGGTCGATCACCCAGACCGAGCCTGCGGGCAGCCCGCCGTCGAGCCAGCCGGCGAGCATCGCCGATCCCATCTTGCCACAGCCCAGCAAAACCAGCCCGCGGCGCGCGATATCAGACATGTCCACGATATGCCCCTCTCCTGTCATCCGGTTCGGGGCACAGGTTTAAGCCCGGCCATAAGCCTCTGCAATGGCGACCTGCATCGCGTCGGCGGGGCTGCGGTTGCCCCAGACCATCAGCTGAATCGCCGGGTAATAGCGCTCGGCGCTCAACACGGCGGCGCCGATCATCGTGTCGATCTGCTCGGCACTCGCCACCTGACCGCCCGCCAGCACGAGGCCATAGCGATAGACCATCAGGTTCTGCGCCGCCCAATAGGTGAATGTCCCGGCCCAGCACTGATCGTTCATCGAATTGATCAACTCGTAAAGCTGCGGCAGCTTCTCCGATGGCGGCTCCATCTCGAAGGTACAGATCAGGCGCAGCGTCTCGTCATAGCCCGACCAGGCCAGCGTCAGCGAATAGGTCCGCCACTGTCCTTCGACCGCCATGGCGATCTGGTCATCGCCAATCCGGTCGAAATCCCAATCATGGTGTTCGGCCAGATGTTCGACAATGTCGATAGGATGGATGTCGTCTTCCAGGAACTGCTCGGAAAGGGCCATGCTGCCACCTCACTGATGTCTAGCTGCAAGGGGCTGTCAGCGCCCCCAGCGCTAGTCGCCTTTTCTACAGACCGGGTGATTTCCCTGCGTCCATACTAGATATGGTGGAGGCTAACGACCAATCTGGCAACCGGAAATTTGGGGATAAACCCACATTATTTGGGGACAGCTCCGACAAGTTGTGGGAAACGCAGCACGCAGCGCAAAATATTGGCAGCCCCTGACAGGTTCCGCTTGCGATCCGGTCGGCCCTGCTCAGAATACGCAATGCCGCCAGGGTGGACCCCACCCTGGCGGCATTGTTTTTCCCGGAACGGGGCTTCAGTCCTTCAGACGCGCCTCAAGCGCCGCGATCCGCGCGGCCAGCGCCTCGTTCTCTTCGCGCGCTTTCTGCGCCATGGCGCGGACGGCGTCGAATTCCTCGCGCGTGACAAAGTCGCGGTCGGCCAGCCAGCGGTCGATCAGCGATTTCATCGCGGTCTCGGCCTCGTCCCGCGCGCCCTGGGCCACGCCCATCGCGTTGGTCATCAGCTGGGAAATGTCGTCCAGTATCTTGTTGCGGGTCTGCATCTGTCTTCTCCGTGTCGAAGTTGCCCCCTATATGGGCAACAAAGGGGCAAGGCTCAAGGTTGACTTCTGCCGCAGGCCCCGGGCATTGAGGCGCATATGCAGGCAGTACTGAATTTTCCCGACCTTTCACCCGAATTGTTCTCGATCTCGCTGTTCGGGATGGAGCTCGCGCTGCGCTGGTATGCACTTGCCTATATCGCCGGGATCATCATCGCCTGGCGGCTGGCGGTGTTGGCGACCCGGCGCGCGACGCTCTGGCCCACAAACACCCCGCCGATGGCGCCCGCACAGATCGAGGATCTGCTGACCTGGATCATTCTTGGCGTCATCCTGGGGGGGCGGCTGGGTTTTGTCCTGTTCTATCAACCCGCCTATTACCTGGCCAATCCGGCCGAGATACTGATGGTCTGGCAAGGCGGCATGGCCTTTCATGGCGGCCTTCTGGGCGTGGTGATCGCGGCATGGCTCTATTCGCTGCGCCACAACATCCCGAAACTGAGCCTGGCCGACCTGATCACCCATACGGTGCCGCCGGGCCTGCTGCTGGGGCGGCTGGCAAACTTCATCAATGCCGAGCTGTGGGGACGTCCCTCGGACCTGCCTTGGGCGGTGGTCTTTCCGGGTCAGGCGGCGCAAGACTGTCCGGGCATCGTAGATCTCTGCGCCCGTCACCCTTCGCAGCTTTACGAGGCTGCGCTCGAAGGGCTGCTGCTGGGCGCGCTGCTGTTGTGGCTGGTCTGGCGGCGCGGGGCGCTGAAACGGCCGGGCCTGATCACCGGTGTGTTTCTGGCAGGCTATGGTCTGTCGCGCTTCGTGGTCGAGTTCTTTCGGCAGCCCGACGCGCAATTCGTCACCCCCGGCAACCCGCTGGGCCTGGCCTGGCAGTTGGGTGACTACGGGCTGACCATGGGCCAGCTGCTGTCGCTGCCGATGATCGCACTGGGGCTGTGGTTCGCACTTCGCGCCCGCGCGGTACCGGCATGAGCCTGACCGGCCTGCTGCTGGAACGGATCGCCCTTCAGGGTCCGCTCAGCCTGGCTGATTACATGGCCGAGTGCCTGTTGCATCCCGAATACGGATATTACACCACCCGCGACCCGCTGGGCGCGGCGGGCGATTTCACCACCGCCCCCGAGATCAGCCAGATGTTTGGCGAGCTGATCGGGCTGGCGCTGGCCCAGGCCTGGATCGATCAGGGGCGGCCCGCACCCTTTACCCTGGCCGAGCTTGGGCCCGGGCGCGGCACGCTTATGGCCGATGCGCTGCGCGCGACCCGCGCACTGCCCGGTTTCCATGCCGCGGCACAGGTCCGGCTGGTCGAGGCCTCACCGGTGCTGCGCGCGGCGCAGGCGAAATCGCTGGCCGGGTACGACCCGCATTGGTGCGACACGGTCGACGCCCTGCCCGCACAGCCGCTGTTTCTGATCGCCAACGAATTTTTCGATGCGCTCCCCATTCGCCAGTTCCTGCGCGCGGGCGCGGGCTGGCGCGAGCGTCTGGTTGGCGCGCGCAATGGCGCCCTGTGTTGGGGGCTGGGCGCCGAAGCGCCGCAGCCGGCGCTGACGCATCGGCTGGAGGATACCCGCGAGGGTGACATGGTCGAACTTTGCCCCGGCGCCGCCCCCATTCTCAGCGAACTGGCCAGCCGCATCGCCACCCATGGCGGCGCCGCGCTGATCGTGGATTACGGCGACTGGCGTTCGCTGGGCGATACCGTTCAAGCATTGCGCGGCCATGCCTCTGCCGATCCGCTGGCGGATCCCGGTCAGGCCGATCTGACCGCCCATGTGGATTTTGAACAGCTGGCGGTGGCTGCCCGCGCCACCGGATGTGCCCATAGCCGCCTGAGCACTCAGGGCATGTTTCTGGAACGTCTGGGCATCGCTCAAAGAGCGCAGGCGCTGGCGCAGCAAGCGGACGAGTTTATACTGGATCAGTTGATTGCCGCACATCGCCGGTTGACGCATCCCGAGGAAATGGGAAACCTGTTCAAGGTGCTGGGCCTCTATCCCGCCGACGCCACCCCGCCACCCGGATTGGAATCATGACGCTGGAAATCCTGACCGCCGACAATCTGTCCTTTGTCCGCCACGGGTTCTTTACCCGCAGGGGCGGCGCGTCCTCAGGCGTGTTCGCCGGGCTGAACTGCGGCAACGGATCGAGCGACCAGACCGAAATCGTCGCATTGAACCGCACACGCGTGGCTCAGGCGATGGAGGTCGAAAGCGACGCCCTGATTGGTGTGCACCAGGTGCATTCCCCTAACGTTGTGACCATCAGCGGGCCGCTGGAGGCCAAGCCCCGTGCCGATGCGATCGTGACTGCGACGCCCGGTCTGGCGCTGTCGGTCCTGACCGCCGATTGCCAGCCGGTGCTGTTTGCCGATCCCGACGCCGGGGTGATCGGCGCCGCCCATGCCGGGTGGCGCGGCGCCCGCGATGGGGTGCTTGAGGCAACGCTCGACGCGATGGAGGCGCTGGGGGCCACCCGCGCCGGAACCATCGCCGTCATTGGCCCGTCGATCTCGCAGCGCGCCTATGAAGTCGGCCCGGAGTTTGTGGAAGATTTCCTGGCCGAAGACCCGGGCAACAGTCGGTTCTTCGCCAATGGCGCCGACGACCGGATGCTGTTCGACCTGCCCGCCTACGGGCTGCACAGGTTGCGCGCGGCGGGCTGCGGCCACGCGGAATGGACCCGTCATTGCACCTATTCAGATCCAGATCGTTTCTATTCCTATCGGCGAGCGACCCACGCGGGCGAAGCCGATTACGGGCGGCTGATCTCTGTCATCCGGCTTTGAGACCGATCACGAGCCGAACGACGGGCCGGTTCTGCCACATTCTGGCCGCACCCTGCGCAGCCTCTGGTTGCACCCGAAACTTGCCCGATTTTTTCCCGATATTTGTGAGCCGCTTACGCGATTTCCCGGCGCAATTTACCGCTGGTTAAGCAATGTCGGAATGTCGCTCATTTTCCAAGGAACCGCCGCAGACCTGCCCCAAACAGCTGGCAATTAAAACAGTAACAGGAACGTGACGCCGTCAAGTCGGCACCCAGGCAGGAGATGAACCATGACCCAGACCCGCTTTGTCAAATCGGTGATCGCAACCGCCGCGAAGACCGAAGTTCAAATGCCCTGGGCGCGTGGTGCGCGCCGCACGGCGATGATCGCCCGCCGCAATGCCCCACATATCAAGGTGAAATCGGCCTGAAGGTTTTTGATTAGTCGCGGAGGGCCTCTTGCTGCCTCTCCGGGGACCCGGGTCCGGATGCTGCCCCTGACGGACCCGGCACAAGAGCCCGCCCCGCCTGATCGCGGGGCGGGACTTGGGGGCAAAGTAATGAGTATGGGCGTTTGAGCGCCCATTTGGAAACAGTTCTGAGGGGAACGCTGCATTAGTCACGGAAACCAGGTTTTCCTGTCGCTTTTTTTGACAATTTGAACCGTTTCGCAGCATGTTTCTACCGATTCAGATAAGGACATCTTGTCCGTCTGACGTCGTCGGTGGGGGCCGACGCAGATGCGACCCGAAGTAGGAAAGGGCCGATATCGCCATGTCTATCCCCCATTCGCTCGCCCGGGCGGCGCGAAATGCTGTCCATACCAGCCCGCTATTACAGGATCCGGCTGCATTGCGCGGCCCGCAGCCGCGCCCACAGATGCGCCGCTACGAGGTCAGTACCCTTCTTGAAAACGGCAATGTCGTGCAGACGCGCCATATCGCCCCGGCGCTGCCGCTGTTCGAGGATGCCTTTTGCGCCTTTTCGCGCGGTTCTCTCATCGACACCGATTGCGGCCCGATGGCGATCGAAGACCTGTTGCCCGGTGACCGGGTCATCACTCAGGACGGATCGGCCCAGGAAGTGGTCTGGAAAGGCTCGACCGTGATCGTGCCTGGCCGCGTTTCGGCCACCGGTCGTGACTATCGGCTGACCCGGATCATGGCCGATGCGTTTGGCATGCAGCGCCCGATGTCCGGCGTCATCGCCGGCCCGTCGGCCCGTCTGCTGGCGACACCGGGCCACCTGCGGGCATTGGCGGGTGATCAACCCATGCTGACCCCGGCCCAGCATTTCGTCGATGGCATGGGGATCATCGAAACCGCCCCCCCGACCCCGGTCGAGGTGTTTCACATCTGCCTGCGACGCCATGCGGTCATCAATGTCGACGGGTTGCAGTTCGAAACCTATCATCCCGGCGTTCAGGCCGTGCGCGTGCTTAGCCAGGCGATCCGGTCTCTCTATTTGAACCTGTTCCACCACATTGACCAATTGACCGATTTCGGCCCGCAGGCATTTCCGCGCGCGGGTGAAGGTGAAATCGACGCGATCCCAGCCTGAGGAAAGGACAATGGGCTTATTGATTTTCTGGAGTTTGTGCTGCGTGGCGACAATTTTTTTGCCGCCGATGTCCGGGCTGAACCACCCCCCCGATGGGATCAGGCTGTCCGGCTCAACCGCTCTTCGAGCACGTCGAAGGGAACGCCCGGCTCGTCCTTCGCCCCGCGAATGACCAGCGAGGTCTTGACGCTGGCCACGTTCGGCGTGGTCAGCAGCTGACCGGTCAGAAAGCTCTGAAAACTGCTCAGATCGGGGGCCACGCATTTCAGCATGAAATCGACCTCGCCGTTCAGCATGTGGCATTCACGCACAAGCGGCCACTCGCGGCAGCGCGCCTCAAACGCGCTCAGCTCTACCTCGGCCTGACTTTCCAGCCCCACCATGGCAAAGACCTGCACCTCGAACCCCAGTTCGCGGGCATTGACCTCGGCGTGATAGCCCCGGATCAGCCCCGCATCCTCAAGCGCCCGGACCCGCCTGAGACAGGGTGGTGCCGAGATTCCGACCCGCTTGGCCAGCTCGACATTCGTCATGCGGCCATCCGCCTGAAGCTCCGCCAGAATCTTGCGGTCAATCTCGTCCAGCCGGTGCGCGACCATGAACAACTCCCGTTTTTTGCGGTTCTTATAACAGCCCCGGTCGGCTGCGCAATAATCTTTCGCATATGCGCAATTTTCTTCCCGTGCCTTGCCGGATCACGGCCCCCGGCCGATCGACACACGCGAATGTGCAAAGGGGTTTAAGAGACCGCGCCGGACGGCTATATCCCCTCTTCGACGGGCGGTGCGCCGCCAGCCAACTGCATTGGGGATATCATGGCCGAGACACGTCACACCAAGGTTCTGATCATCGGCTCGGGGCCCGCGGGCTATACCGCCGGTGTCTATGCCAGCCGCGCCATGCTGGAGCCGATCCTGGTTCAGGGGATCGAACCGGGCGGCCAGCTGACCACCACCACCGAAGTCGAGAACTGGCCCGGCGATACCGAGGTGCAGGGCCCCGACCTGATGGTGCGGATGGAGGCCCACGCCAAGGCGATGGGCTGCGAGATCATCGGCGATATCATTACCTCGCTCGATACCTCGGCCCGCCCCTTTGTCGCCAAGGGCGACAGCGGCACCACCTATACCGCCGAGGCGGTGATTCTGGCGACCGGTGCACGCGCCAAATGGCTGGGGATGGAGAGCGAGGAGAAATTCAAGGGCTTTGGCGTCTCTGCCTGCGCCACCTGCGACGGGTTCTTTTATCGCGGGCAGGAAATCGTGGTGATCGGCGGCGGCAATACGGCGGTCGAAGAGGCCCTGTTTCTGACCAATTTCGCCTCCAAGGTGACGCTGATCCACCGCCGCGACGAGCTGCGCGCCGAGAAGATCCTGCAGGATCGCCTGTTCAAGAACGAAAAGATCGTGCCGCTCTGGTTCCATCAATTGGAAGAGGTCTATGGCACCGACAGCCCGCTGGGCGTCGAAGGGGTCAAGGCGCGCAACGTCAAGACGGGCGAGATCACCGACATCCCCTGCAAGGGCGTGTTCGTGGCCATCGGCCACGCGCCCGCCAACGAATTGGTCAAGGATGTGCTGGAACTTCACAATGGCGGCTATGTCAGCGTGAAACCCGGCACCACCGAAACCTCGATCCCCGGCATCTTTGCCGCCGGTGACCTGACCGACCACAAATACCGCCAGGCGGTGACCAGCGCCGGCATGGGCTGCATGGCCGCGCTTGATGCCGAACGGTTCTTGGCGGAGCAGGAGTGATCCGTTGATCGTCTTCTCCGGCACTGTCTGGAGAAGACTGTTCGCCGATCAGGCCGGGGCGCCCACCGCCCCGGCCCGTGCGCCCGAAGGGCGGTTTCATCATTCCGGCCAAAAGGCGCTTTATGCCTCGCTGACGCCCGAGGGCGCAGGCGTGGCGATCCGGCGCTATGTGGGGCCACAGGACCCACCCCGTGCGATCGTGCCGCTTTTGGTGACTGATGCCCGGCTGGCCGATCTGCGCGACCGCCCCGAGGTTTCGGTGGTCTGGCAGGATATCCGCGCCTCCGGCGCCCCCGCACCCAGTTGGGCCTATTCCGACACGGCCCGTGCCGAAGGGGCGCAGGGCCTGCTCTATTCCTCGCGCTCGCGTCCCGAGCTGAGCCATATCGTGCTGTTCGGCCACGGCCCGGTCAGGGCAGAAGGCGCGCCGCCCCTGCCCTGGCCTGGCCCCGAACTCACCACCAGCTGACTTGACCGCCCGGCCCCGGCCCCACACACTCGGGTTCGGGACCACAAGAGACGGGCGGCATGGGCACAAGCGCACTCTGGCGGGGCAGTCTGGCGACACGTCTCAGGATCGCAACCGGGCTGATCCTGTTCGCCTATGCCTTCTTTCACTTCGTCAATATCGGGTTGGGCCTGATCAGCCCCGTCTGGATGGCGGCGTTTCAGGATGCCCGCCAGATCATCACCCGCAGCCTGCCGGGCTCGATCCTGCTCTATGGCGCGCTGCTGATCCATGCCGGGCTGGCACTGACGGGTCTGGCGCGGCGGCGCTCCTTGCGCATGCGGCCGGCCGAGGTGATTCAGCTAGGGCTGGGCCTGCTGATCCCGCTGCAACTGATCGCGCATCTGGTCCACACCCGCTATGCCCACGAGGTTCACGGCGTCAATGACGAGATGAGCTATCTCATCATCCTGATGTGGCCCAATATCTCGATCTGGCAACAAAGCGGGCTGTTGCTGGTGGTCTGGATTCACGGCTGCATCGGTCTGCATTTCTGGTTGCGACTGACCAGCTGGTGGCGCGCCTGGGTGCCCTGGATGATCGGGCTGGCGGTTCTGGTGCCCGCCTTCGCGCTGGCCGGGCTGCTGACCGAGGGTCGGCGGATGTTCGCTATCTTCACGGACGATGCGCAACGGCCCGGTTACATGGAGGCATTCAACTGGCCCGATACCGAGACCTTTATCGAGCTCTTTGCGGTCAAGGACTGGGGGCTGGCCTTGTTCTGGGGGTTGCTGGCACTGGCGGCGACAATCCATCTTGTGCGCAAGCTGATGCGTCGGCGCAACGCGGTGCGCATCCGCTATGTGGACGGACCCGAGATCGTGTCCGAGCGGGGCCTGACCCTGCTTCAGATGTCGCGCAGCCACGGGGTGCCCCACACCGCGCTTTGCGGCGGCAAGGGGCGCTGCACCACCTGCCGGGTGGTGATCGAGGAGGGGGCCGATCTGCTGCACCCGCCCTCTGAGGTAGAGCTGCGCTCGTTGCGGGCTGTCGGGGCGCCGCCCAATACCCGGCTGGCCTGCCAGATACGACCGACCGATCCGGCCACCGTCTTTCGTGTGTTCCGCCCCGAAGGCGGCCGCAGCCGCGCCCATGCCAGCCAGGGACAGGAACGGCAACTGGCGGTGCTGTTTCTCGACATGCGCGGATTTACCGCCCGCACCACCGGACAGTTGCCCTATGACGTGGTGTTCCTGCTCAACCGCTTCTTCGATGCGATCGTCCCCTCGGTCGTCGGCGCGGGCGGCACGGTGGACAAGTATCTGGGCGATGGCTTCCTGGCGGTGTTCGAGGCCCGCGACGCCCAGACCTCGGCCCGTGCCGGGATCGAGGCCGCGCGCAGTATCGGCGCCGCACTTCAGGTGTTCAACCGGACCCTTGCCGCAGAGGGTACGCCGCCCGTGCGGATCGGGATGGGGCTGCATCTGGGTAATCTTGTGCTGGGCGAGATCGGTGCCGCGGGCCATGCCCCCCGCACCATCATCGGCGACACCGTGAACGCCGCCAGCCGGCTAGAGGCGGAGACCAAGGCGCTGGGAGTTGAACTGCTGATTTCCCATGCGGTTCTGGAGGCGGCCGGGGTCGAAACAGACGGGCTGGAGCTCAGTGAATTCACCTTGCGCGGGGTGCCGCAACCGGTGAGCGCCCTGGCCGTTACCGCTGCCGCAACGCTGTCATTGGGGCAGCCCAGTGACGAACAGCGTTCCGATTAGCCCGGCAAACCGGGGAATGAGCCGAAAAAGTTTCACCTTTTTTGGTCAAATCCGGCAAAAACCTTTTGATTTGTCACGGAATGGCACAATTCGTCCTTTGTTGCGCCGCAGTCCTAGACAATCTGCGGCCCACAGGTCTATTGCACCGCCAGCACAGACCCCTCAACACAGTGACCTTACAGATCAAGAGTATCGACATGACCATGCTGAGCAACCTCGCTCCGATCCCGGAACTCTATGTCTCCTACGACTCGGCGCAGAAACTGAAGATGGAGGCGGCCGAGCTGAAAAGCCACGACCTGACGCCCCGCCAGATCTGCGACCTCGAACTCTTGATGAACGGCGGCTTCTCGCCCCTCAAGGGATTTCTGGGCGAGGCCGACTATGACAATGTCGTCGAGAACATGCGGCTGGCCGACGGCACCCTCTGGCCCATGCCCATCACGCTGGACGTCAAGGAAGAGTTCGCCGACGGGATCGAACTGGGCCAGGACATCGCGCTGCGCGACCAGGAGGGCGTGATCCTCGGTACCATGACCGTGACCGACAAATGGATGCCCAACAAGGCGCGCGAGGCCGAGATGGTCTTTGGCGCCGACGATCAGGCGCACCCTGCGGTCAACTACCTGCACAACGTTGCGGGCAAGGTCTATCTGGGTGGCCCGGTGACCGGCATCCAACAGCCGGTGCATTACGATTTCCGCGCCCGCCGCGACACCCCCAACGAGCTGCGCGCCTATTTCCGCAAGGTGGGCTGGCGCCGCATCGTGGCCTTTCAGACCCGCAACCCGCTGCACCGGGCGCATCAGGAACTGACCTTTCGTGCCGCGCGCGAGGCCCAGGCCAACCTGCTGATCCATCCGGTTGTCGGCATGACCAAACCGGGCGACGTCGATCACTTCACCCGCGTGCGCTGCTACGAGGCGGTGCTGGACAAATACCCCGCCGCCACCACCTCGATGAGCCTGCTGAACCTGGCCATGCGTATGGCTGGCCCGCGCGAGGCGGTCTGGCACGGGCTGATCCGCAAGAACCACGGCTGCACCCATTTCATCGTTGGCCGCGACCATGCTGGCCCCGGCAAGAACAGCCAGGGCCAGGACTTCTATGGCCCCTATGACGCGCAGGAACTGTTCAAGAAGCATCAGGACGAGATCGGCCTGGAAATGGTGGACTTCAAGCACATGGTCTATGTGCAGGAGAAGGCCCAGTACTATCCCGTCTCCGAAGTCCCCGAGGGCGACACGGTGCTGGACATCTCGGGTACCGAACTGCGTCGCCGCCTGCGCGAAGGGCTGGAGATCCCCGAATGGTTCTCCTTCCCCGAAGTGGTAAAGGAACTGCGCCGCACCTCGCCGCCGCGTTCGAAACAAGGCTTTACCGTGTTCTTCACCGGCTTCTCGGGCTCGGGCAAGTCGACCATCGCCAACGCGCTGATGGTCAAGCTGATGGAGATGGGCGGCCGCCCGGTCACCCTGCTGGACGGCGACATCGTGCGCAAGAATCTCAGTTCCGAACTGGGCTTTTCGAAAGAGCACCGTGACCTCAACATCCGCCGAATCGGCTATGTTGCCAGCGAGATCACCAAGAATGGCGGTATCGCGATCTGCGCACCGATCGCGCCCTATGCCACCACCCGCCGGGCGGTGCGCGAGGACATCGAACAGTTTGGCGCCTTTGTCGAGGTGCATGTAGCCACCACGATCGAGGAATGCGAGCGCCGCGACCGCAAGGGCCTGTACAAGCTGGCCCGCGAGGGCAAGATCAAGGAATTCACCGGCATCTCGGACCCCTATGACGTGCCCGAGAACCCTGAACTGCGCGTCGAGACCGAAAATGTCGAGGTCGACAACTGCGCCCATCAGGTGCTGCTGAAGCTGGAAAACATGGGGCTGATCGCGGGCTGAACGCCTATCCCAGAACGCAAGAAGGCCCGGGATCGCTCCCGGGCCTTTGTCATTCTTGTCTAGAGGTCGTCCAGGATCATCTGCGCCGCCCGCGTCTCATGCGCGGCATAGGGGGCAAGCTGGTCCTTGAGCGCGCGCAGGTCGAGCAGCCGGGCGGCGTAGTCCTCGGCACTCATCGCCATGACCGCGCGGCGAATATCCTCTTCGCCCTGACACAGGATCATCGCGCGGGTGTCGACGAAATCAGCGATATTGGGACAGCCCCAATAGATCGGCACCGTCTCACAGAGCACCGCATCCAGCAGTTTCTCCGAGAAATAGTTCCGCTCCTGCACATTTTCGATCACCACGGAATAGCGATAGGGCGCCAGCCCGTCGGCCTTGCTATCAAAGGGCTGATAGCCCCGCCCCAGCACTGCTACGTCCTGACCGCTGGCGCGCACCCAATCCACCACCGCATGGCGCAGCTTGTGGCCCGTACTGTCCCGCTTGGCCGAGGCGATGAGCGAGCATTGCGCCACCTTCTCGGGTGTCAGGTCGCGCCACTCGGGCACCCAAGTCGACCCAAAGAGCAACAGCCGCGCATTGGGCAACCGGTCCACCGCCTCTTGGTTAAAGGTCAGGACCCGGTGAAAGCGCCGCCAGGTGAGGCGCAAGAGCGCGTAATGCTTGGCATGGATCACCGCAGGTTCCGCCATGATCAGCGAGATACGCGCGCGCGTCCCCCGGTTCAGCCGGAAATGGGTTCCGGTGCGGGGATAGACCAGCAGGTGATCCCCTGGCCCCAGATCGCCCACGGTTTTCCCTGCCAGGCGTTCGGGGCATCCCAGCGGCCAGTTCAACCGGTCGAGCGGTGTGCCGGACAGGGACGGCCCAAGTTTCATGCCATAGGGCAGAACGGCAATGGAGGGATCGGACATGCGCTTATCCCGGCAGGTGGGCCTGGCCGCGCATCAGGACATAGCCCTGCCCGGCGACCTTGATCCCCGTCATCGCCTCGGGTGGTCCCAGACGCGTGACGCGCGCCTGACCGGGGCGGCCCATGCCATGCCCCTGCTCTGCGATGAACGTCTCTTTCGGCATCAACCCATGATGCCACAGATATGCGGCCATGGCCCCTGTCGCCGATCCCGTGAACGGATCCTCGGGCGGGCTGGGCGGCGCCAACAGCAGCCGGGCAAAGGTATCGCCCACCTCGGTCGCGCCCTCGAGCGTGACCAGAAACGGCTCCAGCATGTCCGATCCGTCATAGCCAAGCCCCGCCGCCATCCGGGTCAGCGCCGCCACATCCAGCCGCGCGGCCTCGAGCGCGGCGCGGTCGCGCAGTACGGTGATGCAAAAGGGCAGCCCGGTCGATACCATCTGCGGCGGCGACACGATCGCCTCAGGTGGCAGGCCGATGACCCTTGCCACCTGCTCGGCAGGCACCAGCGCGCCGAATTGGGGCGCCACCTGGGTCATCTCGATCTCGTCCCCCGAGATGCGGATCGGCACCAGCCCGGCGCCGGTTTCCAGCACCAGATCGGTCTTGTCGATGAAACCGCGCGCGCCGAGCGCGGCGACGGTTGCGATGGTGGGATGCCCGGCAAAGGGGATCTCGCGACTGGCGAGGAAATAGCGCACCTTCAGATCGGCCACATCCGAGGGACCGGTAAAGGTGCATTCGACCAGCGAGGTTTCCCGCACAAAGGCCATGCAGGTCTCAACCGTCAGACCCGCGCCACCATGCACCACGGCGCAACCATTGCCGCCAAAGGGGCGGTCGGTGAACGCGTCCACCCAGTCAAAATCGTACCAGTTCATCCGCGTACCTTTCGCCATCTGCCCGCAGAACCGCATATTTCGGCGGTTCCGCCGCAAATGTCACGCGGGAAATCTGGCCTCGTTGCGGGCGCGGATCAATGCACCGCGACGGGCGACAGATCGTTCTGGCGTGCCAGCACGAAGGCCATCCGCCGGTCGGCCACAAGCGCCAACTGCTCTCCGGCGGCATTGTGCACCGCATAAAGGTGATCACGCCCGCCCGCCTGTTGGCGGACCTCGTCGGGCAGATCGGCGACATCGACCGTCTTGACATAGACGATCCGGTCGCCGTCATCCTTGAAATCGAACGGAGTATGCATCGCTTACCCTTTCCTGATATTGATCGTCTGCACCACCGATTGCGGCACCGCACGGCTGAGATCGACATGCAACAGACCGTTTTCCATCACGGCCTCGCCCACCTCGACCCCTTCGGCCAGCACGAACATGCGCTGGAACTGACGCGCGGCGATGCCACGGTGCAGGAACACCCGCCCCTCGCTGTCGTCGCTCTGACGGCCACGGATCACCAGCTGACGATCCTCGACCGTGATCGACAGATCCGCCTCGGCGAAACCGGCCACCGCCAAGGTGATCCGATACGAGGTCTCGGAGGTCTGCTCGATATTGTAAGGAGGATAGCCCTCGTTCCCGGACTTCGCCGAACGCTCCAGCAGCCGTTCCAACTGCTCGAAGCCCAGCATATGTGGGTAAGAGCCCAGAGTAAGTTTCGACACGTTTCTCTCGTCCTTGTGGTCAAAGCGACGTTCACGCGCGGCCCCGAAACCGGCAACCGCTTGACACAGAATATGGGAAGAAATCGGACACACCACAAGGTCTGGCCGAAATCAGAGTAAAAGCGTATTCTTTGCAGCACCTTGGAAACAGACCTGCGAGTCGCCCGAATGAACGCACCCAGTGATATGTCGATGAAAACGGATGAGGTTCTGCGGGTCGAACTGGAAGTATTCCGGCGCCAGCACCGCGACCTGGACGAGGCCATCGCCGCGCTGGAGGAAAAGGGCACCGCCGATCAGTTGACGGTGAAACGACTGAAGAAGCAGAAACTGCGCCTCAAGGACATCATCGCGATGATCGAGGACCGCCTGACCCCCGATATCATCGCCTGATCCGGCCTGTCCCGGCACGCCGCCATACCTCATTGCCAGTTGGCCGGTTTTGGCTATAGTGCGCGCTCTTTCCACAGAGGGCGGGGCACATGGCCGGGGTCAAGGTAGGGATCATCATGGGCAGCCAGTCGGACTGGCCGACCATGAAGGGTGCGGCGGAAATTCTGGATGAGCTGGGCGTGGCCTACGAGGCGCGGATCGTCTCGGCGCATCGCACCCCGGACCGGCTGTGGGACTATGGCCGTGCCGCCGTGGGGCGCGGCTTGCAGGTGATCATCGCCGGGGCCGGCGGGGCCGCGCACCTGCCGGGCATGATGGCCTCCAAGACGCGGGTGCCGGTGATCGGTGTGCCCGTGCAGACCCGCGCCCTGTCGGGGGTCGATTCGCTTTATTCCATCGTGCAGATGCCCAAGGGCTATCCGGTTGCGACCATGGCGATCGGCGCGGCGGGGGCTGCCAATGCGGGGCTGATGGCCGCCGGTATCCTTGCCTTGCAGGATGCGGGCTTGGCCGAGCGGCTGGACGCCTGGCGCACGGCGCTATCGGCCTCGATCCCCGAGGAGCCGGTCGATGAGTGAGGCGCTGAAACCGGGGGCCCGGATCGGTATCCTGGGCGGTGGCCAACTAGGCCGGATGCTGTCGGTTGCGGCCGCGCGGCTGGGTTTTGTCACCCATATCTATGAACCCGGCGCCAACCCGCCCGCCGGTCAGGTGGCTGATCGGGTCACCACCGCAGGCTATGACGACGCCGAAGCACTGGCAGAGTTCGCCGCCTCGGTCGACGTGATCACCTATGAGTTCGAGAACATCCCGACCGAGGCGCTCGATATCCTTGAGGCCCACCGCCCGATCCGCCCCGGGCGAGAGGCGCTGCGGGTCAGTCAGGACCGGCTGACCGAGAAGAGCTTTCTGCGCGATCTGGGCCTGATGACGGCGCCCTTTGCCGATGTCACCGATCTGGCGAGCCTCGAGGCCGCGATTGGTGAGATCGGCACGCCCGCGATCCTCAAGACCCGCCGCTTTGGCTATGACGGCAAGGGACAAGCGCGGCTGAAAGCGCCCGAGTATGCCGCGGCGGCGCTGGCGGACATGGCGGGCGCGCCCGCGATCCTGGAAGGGTTTGTGCAGTTCACCCACGAAGTCTCGGTCATCGCCGCGCGCGGGCTCGACGGACAGGTCGCCTGTTTCGACCCCGGCGAGAACGTGCATCGCGACGGAATCCTGCACACCACCTCCGTGCCCGCGCGGCTGAGCGCGGCGCAGCGTACCGACGCGGTGTTGCTGGCGGCTCGGATCCTGAACGCGCTCGACTATGTGGGCGTGATGGGGGTTGAGTTGTTCGTGACCCCTGCCGGGCTGATCGTGAACGAGATCGCGCCCCGTGTGCACAATTCCGGGCACTGGACGCAGAACGGCTGCGCCGTGGACCAGTTCGAGCAGCATATACGAGCGGTGGCAGGCTGGCCGCTGGGCGACGGGCAGCGGCACGCGGATGTTGTCATGGAGAACCTGATCGGCGCCGATATGGATCGGGTGCCCGAGCTGGCCACCGAACGCGATCTGGCGCTGCATCTCTACGGCAAGGCCGAGGCCAAACCCGGTCGCAAGATGGGACATGTCAACCGGATACGGCGTGGCGGTTGAGGCAGGCGGCGAAATCCGGCACGGATTTCGCGCGCCCCGCCGACGGCCCGTTGGGCCTGAGACGGGGCGCAGCCCGTATCGCGCTGCGCGCGATGCCTCCGGCGGGAGTATTTGCCTGCAAAGTGAATGAGTTCAGGACAGGAAACGTGTGGCCACATCCCCGGACATGTAGCTGACCCGGCCCGCGGCAAACGTCGCGGCGACCCTTTGGCTCTGCGCGTCGAGGATCACCAGATCGGCACGTTTGCCGGGTGCCAGTTCCCCCCGGTCGGTCAACCCCAGCACCCGGGCCGGGCTGCTGCTGACCAGCGCCCAGGCGGCGGCGAGGTCGAGAAGCCCCGTACGGACCAGCATCAGCGCCGCGCGGCGCGGGCTGGGATAGTGGTAGTCCGAGGCGAGCGCGTCACACAGTCCCATGGCAATCAGGTCGAGCGCGCTGACATTGCCCTTGTGCGAGCCGCCACGCACAACGTTGGGTGAGCCGAGGATGATATGGCCGCCGCCCCCGCGTACGGCCTCAGCGGCCTCGAGCGTCTCGGGAAACTCCGAGATCGTCAGCCCGCGTCGCTGCCAAGTGGCGCAATCGGCGGCGCTGTGGTCGTCATGACTGCCCATGTGGACCCCCCGCCGGTGCAGGTCGGCGCAGAGTTCATCCAGAGCTTTCGGCACCTGCGGGCCATTTGCATGCAGCGCCTTCAGCAGTTCCAGATGTGCCTCGGGGCTGCGGCCCGCCTTCAGCGCCTGCCCCGCCAGCCGTGGCGGTTTGCGCCCCTCGGCCAGCCGGTCGTGCGGCAGGTGATCATTGAACACGACATAGGGGATCTGCCATTCGGCCAACCGCTCAGGCAGTGCCGCGTAGTCTTCGAGCAGATGGGTTTCGAAACGCAATTGCGGGATCAGATCCGTAACCAACCCGTCCCGGACCTGTCGGATCGCCTGAAACACGCCAGCGGCGAAATCCGGGCCGCGCAGACCGCCCTCCCAGCTCCAGAATTGAGCCAGTACAGCGGTGGTGATCCCGTTGGCGGCCAGTTCCGCCTCGGCGGCCACAACGCCTTCGGTCATTTCCTTCATCGCGCCCCGGCGCGGCGCCATGTGCCTCTCGAACCCGTCGCCATGCAGATCGACAATGCCGGGCAAGACCAGGTAGCCACTCAGATCGACGCGTTGCCCGGCGGGGGCGTCAACCACCTGCCCACCCGACAGGAACAGGTCGCAGCACGCGGGGCCATCAGGCAAAAGCACCTCGGCGCCGGTCAGGGTCAACTCAACGGTCATCGATCTCTCTCTCCCGGTGCTTCCCAACACTCGCTGCGCAGGCAGACGCGATCTATCGTTTCGAAAACGGCGTCGAGCCAGGTCAGGTCGGCATCGAAATGCCCATTCTCGATGAAATGCAGGGTCTGTGCGATGACACGCGGGTTGTTCATCATGAAGGTATGGGTGACCGGCAACACCAGATGGTCGGTCATGCCCGCCACCCGCGTCGAGGCAACCGAGACCTTGCCGTCATCGGGGCCAGGGATGATCGACGAGAAGATCGGGTTGAGCGACTGATCGCCCGCGATCACGCCAACCGGGTAATCCACCGGTGGCAAGCTGCGCGGGACACTGTCCGGACCGGTACCCAGCGCCAGGCCCGCCGGACCATTCAGGCGGCCGAACACCTCCCAGGCGCCCAGTTCGTCGACCAGTTCGCTGCCCTGGTTTGGCGGCGCCAACAACACCACCCGGCCCAGATGGGCGGGCCGGTTGCTGAGCAGCCAGTAGCGGATCAGGATGCCTCCCATGGAATGGGCAACCAGATGCACCGTCTCGTGGCCACAAGCGGATATCGCTGGCGGCAGGGTCTCGCGCGCCAGTTCCGGGATGGGCATGTCGGTCGAGGGATAGCCGGGACGCACCACCCGCAGACCGCGCGCCTCGAACACCTGGTCCATCACCGTCAGCGACGCCTCGGTCCGCGCCAACCCGTGCAGCAGCACGACACAGTCGGCCCAGAGGGCACTGGGCAACAGACAGAGGAAGAGAACAGGCAGGCACCGCATGGGCGCGGCATACTGCGAATTGCAGCGCAACGAAAGGCTCAAGCAGCCGGTGCGCGGCGGATCGACAGCGCGATCCCGCCCAACAGGACTGCGCCACCAAGAAGCAGGCGCAGCGGGGCCGTCTCGCCCAGCAGCAGCACGCCCCCCAGCACCGCGATGACAGGCGCGCTCAGCTGTACCGTCGCGGCGCGGACCGGCCCGAGGGCGGGCACCAACCGATACCAGAGCGCATAGCCGAGACCCGAGGTTACAGCCCCGGAGACCAGCGCCAGCAACACGCCCTGCCAGGTCATGGCAGGCAGCCCCGCTAGCGGCAGGATCGCACCGGCGGTCAACGGCAGGGCCATCACGAAATTGGCCCCCGTCGCGGCCAGCGCATCCGCTTCGCCCCGCCCCGCCAGCGTATAGGCGGCCCAGCCGATCCCGGCGAGCGCCATGAGACCGGCCCCGCCCGCATCGACGCGAAAGGTGCCCGCCGGCCAGAGCACCCAGACCAGCCCGGCAAAGGCAATCATCGCGCCAGCCAACTGCCGATGCGTCGGCGGCGCACCCGTGGCGGCGCTCCAGCCGAACATGGCGATCTGCACGACACCGAACAGGATGAGTGCACCCAACCCGGCATCCAGCGTCAGATAGGCCAGTGAAAAACCGACCATATAGAGGGTCAGCGAACCGGCCCCCAGCAACCGGCGCCGGTGCCAGAGGGGCAGCCGCTGGCGCTGCGCGAGAACGAGCAGGGCAAGCATCATCGCTCCGGCCAGCACCCGAACGATGGCAAAGCCGCCCGGATCGGCCCAGCCGCCGGCCACCGCCAGACGGTTCAGGACCGAATTGGCGGCAAAGGCGGTCATGGTCAGGGCGGTAAGCAGGAACAGTCGCATACACCCGGATTACCGGATCACGCGCCGATACAACAGACACATACGCGTCAGCGCGGCTCCAACGCGAGCGGATAGACCAGCCGCGCCTCGGGCACATTGCTGCCCGGCCCGGCCAGCATAAGGTGGTCGTTCGGATAGGGCGCGCGCAACGCCGAGGCGCGGGCACGCGAAAAACCGCGCGGCTCGTAATAGGCGGGATCGCCCAGCACCACGATGGTCAGGTCGCGCTCTGCCGCCCATTTCAGGGTCAGTTGCAACACTTTCGAGCCGATCCCACGCCGCTGCGCCTTGGGCGCAACCGCCAGCGGGGCCAAACACAGCCAGCCGTCGGGTGCGCGCATCCACGACAGAGCGGCATAGCCCAGCAACTCGCCAAATTCCTGAAAGGTGATCTCGGTGGCGATGTCCCGGTCGGCGCGCAATTCGCGCACCAAATCCGCCTCGGCCCCGGTATCGAAGGCCGAACGCAGCAAGGCATCGACCAGATCGGGGAATACGGCGGGCGGAAATGGTCTCATGCAAAGCTCAACTTTCGCTAGACTGAGGGCGGTTCAGTTCGCCCCGATCGGCGGGTTCGGCATACACCGCATGGCCCGCAAGGTCACGGTCAC